>NZ_JAMQQG010000012.1 GCF_023716925.1 Frankia sp. R82 | reverse complement strand
GGTGCGGCGGGCGGCTGCGCCTTGCGCCGGTCGTGGACCGGCCGGGCCGGCGGTGGGGGCGGCGCAGGGGCCGCGGCCTCGGGCTCGTCGGCGACCTCGCCGCCGTAGGAGCGGATCAGCTCGGCGAGCCCGCCCTGGAAACCCTGACCGACCGCGGCGACCCGCCACACGCCCTTGCGGTAGACATCACCGATCATCACCGCACGTTCGCTGGTGAAGTCGGCACCCGTGAACGCGTAACGCAGCACCTCCGCCCCGCCGGCGACGATGCGCAGGTAGCCGGAGGAGATCGCGGCGGCGCTGCCCGCCCCGTCGAGGGCGGCGCAGAACGACAGCCGACCGATCGATGCCGGCACCCGGTCCAGGCTGATCTGGAAGCCCTGGCTGTCGCCGGGCTGCGGGCCGACCTGCCGAACCGAACCCTCCGGTGAGGACGGCTGGTTGAAGAAGACGAAATACCGGTCGTCGGAGAGCCGGTCGCCGAGGTCGAGCCCGAAGCAGGAGATGTCCCACTCCCCCGGCGCGTTGATCTGCACGCCGACGTACAGGTCGGTGTTCGGGGTTACTGCCGACAGCTGGGTCTTCTGCCCGCGACTGAACTGGGTGACCACGGCACTCCCCTCACTCGCCTGCCGCCGCCCGTGGGCCGCCGGGCCACGCCATGCCCGGCTGTTCACCGGACCTGCGGGCAAACTAGCAGCTACCCACCGGACCCACGGCACACGCCGACCATCCAGGGCCTGTCGGGGACGGGACACCCGCCCGCGCATCCCGGCTGTGCGCCCCCGCGTGCCGCACTACCTCGCATCCTCGCGCGTACCGGCCTGCCCGCGGCCGGCCTCGATCGCGCCCGTCCACACCGCTCGGGCGGCGGCCACCTCGCCCTGGGCACATCCGGTGTCGTTGACTGGACGCATGCGCCACGTCGAGCACAGCGTCAGCACCAGCCCGAAACGCCTGTCGAAGATCGGACTGGGCACCTGGCAGTTCGGATCCCGGGAGTGGGGCTACGGCAGCGAATACGCCGATCAGGGTGCCGCCCAGGTCGTCCGGCGTGCGCTCGAACTCGGGATCACCGTCTTCGACACCGCCGAGGTGTACGGCTTCGGCCGCAGCGAACGCATTCTGGGCACGGCCCTCGCCGCCGCCACCTCCCATGGCTCCGGCACCGGGAGCAGCACCGGCACCGGAAGCAGCACCGACACCGCAGGCAGCCGCCCGGGCAAGGCTGGCGACCAGCCCGAAACCGCGCGGGAGGTGTATCTCGCAACGAAGATCATGCCGGTGCTGCCGGTGGCGGCCGTCGTCGAGCAGCGCGCCGTCGCCAGCGCGGGCCGGCTCGGCGTACGCCACCTGGATCTGTACCAGGTGCATCAGCCGAACCCGGTGATCCGCGACCGCTGGACGATGCCGGGCATGCAGGCGCTGCGCACCGTCGGGCTCGTCGGGGACGTCGGCGTGAGCAACTACTCGCTGCAGCGCTGGCAGGAGGCGGACGCGGCGCTCGGTGCGCCGGTGCTGTCGAACCAGGTCGAGTACAGCCTCGCCCGGCCCCGCCGGGGCGCCGCGCTGCTCGAGTTCGCCGCGGCCGAAGGCCGGATCGTCATCGCCTACAGTCCGCTGGCTCAGGGTCTGCTGTCCGGCCGTTACTCCGCCACCCACCGGCCCGCCGGCCGGGTCCGTTCCGCCAACTCACTGTTCCTGCCCGAGAACCTCGACCGGGTGGTGCCTCTGCTCGACACTCTGCGCGATGTCGCCGCCGCCCACGACGCGACACCGGCGCAGATCGCCCTGGCCTGGGCGATCCACCATCCCCAAGTGATCGCGATCCCCGGGGCGTCCAGCGTCGCCCAGGTCGAGAGCAACGCCGCAGCCGCCGACATCGTCCTCGCCGACGACGAGTACGCCGCCCTCACCGCCGCCTCGGACCGTTTCACCCCCGTGGCCGGCCGCGCCGCCGCCACCGCCCTCGCCACCCAGGCCCTGCGCCGCTGACCGAGCACATCGCGCCCGCCCGGCCGGCCGTCGCCTTGCAGGCGCCCGGCCGGGTGGTGATCGCCCCCGGGTCGACAGGGCCCGGCCCGTCGGGCACCGAGCCCTGTTGACCTGCACCCGGGTTCAGGTTCTAGCGTCATCCTCCGACACCGCGACGTTGCCACCCGGTAGTGCCGACTCCAGGGCGTCGCCGACGGGAGTGCCATGACCACGGACATCACACCCCATCCGGACGAGGTGCTGGCCCGACAGCCGGCCGGCTACTGGACCGGCGCGGCCTATCGCACGATCGTGGGCCGGATCCGCGCCGAGCTCGCCAGCGAAGATCTCACCCAGCCACACTGGTGGGTCCTCAACCACATCGCCGGGGCCCCGGCCCGGTGGGACCGTGCCGGCCTGATCCGCCGACTGGCCCGATTCGACGATCTCAACACCGACATCGACGCGGTCCTCGACGATCTGCTCGCCCGTGGCTGGCTGATGTCCTCGCCGCAGCCGGCAGGAACACCCGTGTTCACGCTCACCGAGGCAGGCGAAGCCGGGCGGGCACGTGCCGCCGAGCGCACCCGGCGGGCCCATGACCAGCTGCATCACGGCATCACCACCGAGCAGTACGCGGCCGCACTCACCGTCCTGCGCCGCATGATCGCCAACCTCGATGGTGACGCCGAGCTGCCCTGACGCGCTGGTCCCCCTCCCGAGGAGGCGCGGGTGTCAGGGGGCGCGGACGGTGCCGTCGGGGGCGTAGACGTCATCGGACGTGACGTAGTGGAAGGGGGGGCAGACGCCGGTGGAGTGGTGGGCGGCGGCTTCCAGGGCCAGGCGGACCCGCTCGTCGGCGTCGAGGCCGGCGGTGGTGTGCAGCGAGCCGCTGGCGTACTCGTCGCCGCTGCCGATCGCGTAGTAGTCGTCGACGCTGCGGCCGATCTGGTAGTCCGAGTCGATCCGGTAGAGGTGCCCGCGGATACCCACCAGGAACAGCCCGCCACTTTCGTTGCCCGACTCGTTGCGGGCGAAGCCGCCGTCGCGCAGGCAGTCCCGGACCACGGCGATGAACTCCGTCGACATGAACCGGTCGAGATCCCAGTCCTGTGGGACGGGCGGCACGAGGCTGTACCGCAGCAACTGGCCCATCCGGAACGAGTCGGTGAAGCCCATCAGGAACTCCCCGTTGCGAAACACCTTGGTGTCCGCACGCACGGTGACGGACCAGCCGGCCACGCCGGCGCTGTCCCCACCGATGACGACCCGGCCGTCTTTCTGTACACCGACGATGCAGGTCACGAAGCGGGATGGTACCGGTTCTCCCCGCAGGCGGATGCCCCACCCGTCAGCGTCCGCCGCCTTCGTCACGGACCGTCTTGAAGGCGACGGTTCGACCGTCCCGGCAGCCCGGCATGGGAGGCTCGACCACGACGGCTCGGGACAGCCGTCGACGCAGTATGGGCAGACGCAGGGCAGCCGGCGCAGGGCCGGCGACCGGCCCGCACGGCAGCCGGGCGGCCAGGCAACGGAGCCGGGACGAGAGGGAAGCAACGGCGATGGTGATGAAGCGGTTCATGTCGCGGCTCGGGGTGGGCGCGGCCGAGGTGGACACGGTGCTGGACCGGCCGCAGACCCAGCCGGGCACGGTCGTCACCGGCGTGACGAACATCGTCGGCGGCAAGGTCGAGCAGGAGATCGAGAAGGTGCTGGTCTCGTTGGAGGCCACCGTCGAGGTCGAGCGGGACGACTCCACCTGGTACGAGCAGGTCACGTTCGGTACCCAGCAGGTCGGGGGCGGCTTTACGGTCGCCCCCGGCCAGCGAATCGGCGGACGGTTCGAGCTGGCCGTGCCGTGGCAGACCCCGATCACCACGGTCGGCAGCTGGCAGCTGCGCGGGATGAAGATCGGGGTGCGCACGAAGCTCTCGATCTCCGGGGCGGTCGACCCGGGTGATCTCGACCCGGTCGAGGTGCATCCGCTGCCCATCCAGGAGGCGGTGCTGGCCGCGCTCGGCGATCTGGGCTTCCAGTTCCACTCCGCCGATGTGGAGAAGGGCCGCCTGCGCGGTTCGGATCTGCCGTTCTACCAGGAGATCGAGCTGCGCCCGTCCGGCGAGTACGCCCGGCGGATCCGCGAGCTGGAGGTGACCTTCCTGGTCGACGGCGCCGGCACCGACGTCGTGCTCGAGGCCGACCGCCGCGGCGGCCTGCTGTCCTCGGGCGGCGACGAGCTCACCCGCTTCCGCCTTTCCCATCACGACCTCGACCGCCAGGCCCTGGCCGGCCTGCTCCACCAGCAGCTCGAACACCTCGGCCGTCGCCGCGGCTGGTTCCGCTAGAGCGCTCCTCCCCGCCCCTCGGCCCCGGCGGACGCCGATCCCCGGGGCCCGAGGGACGCTCAGGGTTCGGTGCGGTGCACCGTCACGTTGCCGGCGGCGGTGGCGACCCGTAGCCGACGTTGGGATCTCGGATCGGATCCGATGGTGACGTCCCGGTCGCCGGTGTAGGTGGACACGTCGGTCGCATACGGCGGTGAGTCTGCGGGCAGCAGCACCCGCACGTCGCCGGCCGAGCTCTGGGCATCAAGGTCGTCCGGTGCCTCGGTGGCCTCCAGCGTCAGATCGCCCGCGGAGCTCGACATCCGCACGGAGCGGGAGCGGGATTCGAGCACGCGCACGTCACCGGCCGCGCTGGAGGCGTCGACCGCCCCGCGCGACCTGGTGACCACGACGTCGCCGGCCGAGGTGTACAGCCGGGCGGGACCGTCGAGACCGGTCGCGCTCACGTCCCCTGCGGACGTCCGCAGGGTGACACTGCGCCCGGACGGAACGGCAACGAAGTAGGCGGACCCGCAGTCCCAGAAACTCCACAGCGGGCAGCGGCTGGACACCCGTGCGGTGTCACCACTGATCTGTACGTCGAGGGCGGGCATGCGCACGACGCCACTGAGCCGGGCGACCAGAACCAGCCCGGACGGCTGCGCTCCGGCTGCCTGCACCGCCGTCGGCTGTGCTGAGGACGGTGGGGCTGAGAGCGGTGGGGCCGAGAACCGTGGGGCTGCGGACGCGCCGGTGGGGAACACGATGCCGCGGGCAGTGGTGGCACCGGGGCCGTACAGGGCCACGTCGCCCGCCTCGGCGGTCATGTCGATGCGGGTCACCGACGCCGGCAGGATTCGGGTCTCGAGCCGCACCTCCCGTCCGCTCGTTCCGGTGACGACCGAGATCCCGAAGAAGGCCACGAGGACCACCGCGACCAGACCGCCGACGAGCAGCGCCGGCACCCGCCCGGGACGTGGTCCGGACCCGTGCCCAGGCCGGTCGGGACCGCCACGAAGGACGGAGTCGCCGTCATGGTCCGGGTCGGGACGCAGGCCGAGGTCGACGGAGCGGTGGTCGGGGGCCGGGAGGTGGGTGGAATCGGTCATCGCGGGGCCTCCTGCGAATACGGCCGGGTACCACCGGGGCTGGTGCCGGTGCTGTGGGCGGGGTTGGCGCCGCGAACCGGGATGGCACCGTGGCCATCGGTCGAGTCGAGATAGCGCAGGACGGCGAGCACACGTCGGTGGTCGTCCTCGGCGGCCGGCAGGCCGAGCTTGGCGAGGATGCCGGTGACGTGCTTTTCGACCGCACGCTCGGTGATGACGAGCGCGGCGGAGATCCCGACGTTCGAGCGTCCCTCCGCCATCAGGCGCAGGACCTCGTTCTCGCGGCGGGTGAGGGCGGCCAGGGGATCGGTCCGACGGGTGCGGATCATCAGCTGGGTAACGACCTCGGGGTCGAGCACGGTGGCACCGTCGGCGATCCGCGTCAACGCCGCGTGGAAGTCGGCGACGTCCGAGACCCGGTCCTTGAGCAGGTAGCCCACGCCACCGCGGGGGCGGCCGGCCCCGCCGGTGTTCCGGTTGCCTTCGGCGATGAACAGATCGACCGCGTAGCGTTCCTCGACGTACTGCGAGAGCACCAGGACGCCGACGGCCGGCCACTGCCGGCGCAGCACCAGGGCCGCCCTTACCCCCTCGTCCACGAAGGTCGGTGGCAGGCGGACGTCGACGACGCAGACGTCCGGCGGATCGGCCGCGACCGCGCGCAGCAGTGCCTCCGCCTCGTCGACCGCGGCCGTCACGGTGACACCGAGGTCCTCCAGCAGCAGGATCAGGCCCTCCCGCAACAGCACCGAATCCTCGGCGATCACGATGCGCATGGCAGCTCCAGCCGCAGCGTCGTACCGATCCCGGGCGGGCTGGTCAGGCTGAACGTCCCGTCGACGGCGCGGGCCCGGTCCCGCAGGCCGGCCAGACCCGTACCGCCCCGCTCTGCGGCGCCGCCGCAGCCGTTATCGGCGACCTCGACGACGAGACGCCCCGCACCCTGGCCCAGATGGCCCTGGCCCGCATGGCTGTGGCTCACGGTGCCCTGGCCCGTCACGCTCAGGTCCGCGGGAAGGCGGCGCACGGTGACGGCGACCCGGGTGGCATCGGCGTGGCGGGCCACGTTGGTCAACGCCTCGGCGACAAAGAAGTAGGCGACGGCCTCGGCGTCCGGGTCGCGGCGCCGGGTCGTCGCCTCGTCCACGTCGACGGTGACCGGCACCGGGCAGCAGGCGACGAGCCCGGACAGCGCCGCGTCCAGGCCCCGGTCGGTGAGCACCGCCGGGTGGATGCCCCGGGCCAGGTCGCGAAGCTCGACCAACGCCCGCTTCGCCTCGGCGTGGGCTTCGGCGACGAGACCGGCGGCGCCGTCCGGGTCCTGCGCGAAGCGGGCCTGGGCCCGTCCGAGGGTCATGGCGACGGCCACCAGCCGCTGCTGCGCACCGTCATGCAGGTCGCGTTCGATGCGGCGCCGCTCGGCGGCGGCGGCGGCGACCATGCCCGCCCGGCTGGAGGTGAGGTCCTCGACCCGCCAGGCGAGCAGTTCCTCCTCCCGCGGGGACAGCAGCCAACGGGCCAGCTGGTAGTGCGCGGCGACGAGGCCGCGGGCGAGCCAGGGCGCGGCGAGCAGGGCGGCGACGCCGAGCCCGACGTGCAGCGTCACCGAGGTGCCGTAGCCAAAATCCTGCCCGAACACGCGGTCACCCGCGGTGAGGGTGAATCCGTAGGCGGGGAAGAGCACGAACGCGAGCCCGCCGCCCCAGGCGACGAACAGCAGCCAGCCGCCGAGCCAGCCGAACAGCGGGACGACGACCAGCGCGTAGCAGGCGTCCAACCAGCTGCCACCGGAACGCAGCCGCCGCAGTTCCCCGCCGACACGCGCCCGGACACCGTCGGCCGGCGGTGGATGGGCGGGCGAGGGGCGCAGCGGGAGCCGTCGGCCCAGGATCGTCTCGAACCGCCAGGCGTCCACCCGGGTGGCCAGCCGGGCGGTGACCAGCCCGGCCCAGATCAGCGGCACCCCGGCCAGCGCGACCAGCAGCAGCGGCACCCCCATGATGATCAGCACGAACACCGTCAGGAACACGGGCACGGCGAGCATGCTCGTGAGCGCGGTGAACGCCGTGGCCACCCACATCGGCCCGGCGTACGTCGCCCGCGCCAACGCCCGGACCCCACCGTTCGGCCGCCGCGCCCCGGTGGGGGCGCCGCCCACCTCGACCATGCCCGTCATAGCTGCTCGTCCTCACGTCGTCGCCTCCCCGCCGCCGCTGCGGCCCGACAGGCACCGGCAGTTCTCGGCGGGACCCGCGCTCCTGGCCGGGCATACCGGAAGGTAGATCGTCCGGGCCCGGCCGCGCGACGGAGCTGACCGGCCAGTACGGACGGGGGTTAGCCGCACCATGGCCGTCCGTCCAGGCCAGGGTCCACCCCGGCTAGGACTACGTTCCCGGCTCACGTGCATACGCGGAGCAAATCACGGTAGCGTCGTTTGTCAGCATGCGTCTGCGAGTGGTCACACTGCCGGCTTCACGCAGTCCGCAGTCGTATCGGGGGGTCGGACGGGTGAGTGCATGACGACGCCAAAAGCGGACGCGCTGAACAGAACGCTGGTCGCACGGATCTTCAGCCCGGTCGAACGTTGGGGCTGGGAGTTCGCGCCCGCACATCCGCCGGTGCCGCATCCGGAGGCATACCAGCCGCCCTCCCGGTTCCCGGTGCCGCCACCGGACCTGCGCGGGCTCGAGTTCCGCCGGCAGTACCTGACCAGACGGATCTGGAAGCCGATCGTGGGCGGCCTGCTCGTGCTCTCCGGGCTGGGATCGCTGGCGGGGTCGCCGACCGGCGGCCTGTTCATCCTGGTCATCGGTCTGGGCCTGCTCGCCTGGTACTTCGTGCCACTGACCTCGATCAGTCGGCAGATCAAGCAGTACACCGCCGCCTACGAGGCGGCGCTCGTCCAGCGCGAGCAGGAGTTCCAGGGCGCCTACGTGGCCTGGCAGCAACGCGTCCACCAGCATGACGAGGCCGAGCGGCACCGGGTTGCCGCGGCGATGGACTTCTACCCGCTCGATCTCCAGACGCCCGCGCGGGTCGACGTCTTCGGTGGGACCGGCGCCGGCTGGACCAGCATTCTGGCGACGGGAGGCGCGTCGCTGCTCGGCAGTGGCGCGGGGATACTGCTGCTCGACCTGTCCGAGCTCGGCGTCGGGGCGGGCCTGGTGATGCTCGCCAACGATGCCCACCTGCCCGCTGGCCGCCAGCTCCCGGTCGAGGTCCGGGAGCTGCCGGCCAGCCTGGAACGGCTCGGTCTGCTGGTGGGCCGTGAGCCCCGCGAGGTCGCCGCGCTGCTCGCCGACGCCTTCGACACCGACCGTCGAGGTGGGGGCGACCCGGGCCTGCGGGCCATCGACTTCAACATCCTGCGGGTCGTGACGTCCTCGATCCACGCCCCGCTGAGCTTTGTCCGGCTCGCCGCGGCGCTGCGCATCCTCGACAACCAGAGTTCCGCGATCCACGAGGGTGTGTTCGACGCCTACGAGATCGACGCGTTGCAGCAGCGGATGCACGATCTCGGGCAGCGGGAACGGACCGCGGAGCAGATCAGCTTCCTGCGCACCGAACTGGAGATACTTTCCGGCGCCGAGCCCGCAGAGCATGCCACGACCGCCGCGACCGGGACAGCGGCGGACTGGTGGCCGCGCGGCGGCCTGCGGGTGCTGTCGACCACGAGTGCGGGGCGGGACAGTTCCGGACGACGCAAGCTGCTGGTCGACCGGGTTCTCGTCCAGCTCCTGCTGCACCGGCTGCGCAACGACGCCGACCTGCGGGGCGCGAGCTCCGACGTCGTGATCATCGCCGGCGCCGACCATCTCGGCCGGGAAACGCTGACCACGTTGGCCCAGCAGGCCGAGGCGGCCAGGGTCCGGCTGATCCTGATGTTCAAGAGCCTCAGCGACGACGCGGAGAAGCTCATCGGCACCGGTCACAGTGCCGCCATCTTCATGCGGCTGGGCAATCCCCGGGAGGCCGCGACCGCTGCCGAGCACATCGGCAAGGGCTTCCGTTTCGTTCTCTCGCAGGTGACCAACCAGGTCGGCAACAGCTTCACCGAGGGCTTCGCGAACAGCTACGGGGAGCAGGACGGCACCTCGTACACCGAGGGAACCGGTGGCCAGAGCTCGATCGGTGTGGGTGGGCGCAGCAGCGGCGACAGCTGGAACCGTTCGACCACCACATCGCACTCGTCGTCGTGGACGAACACCGTCAACGTGTCCAACAGCGTCAGCCAGAACCTCGGCACGACCCTGCAGCGGGAGAAGGACTACGCCGTCGAGCCGACAACGCTGCAGAGCCTGGCGACCACCGCCTTCATCCTGGTCGGGACGGACGCCGGACCGGGGCGCGTGCGCCCCGGCGACTGCAACCCGGGGCTCGTCCTGCTGCCAGGGGTCGCCGACACGACGCGGGACTTCACCGCCGTGCCACACTCCCGGGACCCGGGCAGCCTGACCCAGGGCGGCACCACCGCCACGCAGCAGATCGCCGCCCCGCAGCCCACCCATCAGGCGCCGCCCTACCCGTATCCCGGTACGGCGGGCCAGCAGTATCCGCAGGGCGGGCAGGGCAACGGCGGCTATCCCTATCAGCAGTACCGCCAGCCCGGTCAGCGGTAGCGCGGGCCTGACGTGCTGGCCAGATTCCAGTTCCACCGGCTGCTCGCCGTCCCCCGGCCACCCGCCGCGACGGACGTGCCCGACCCCGCACCGGCCCAGCTGTTCGCCGCACTCATCGCGGCTCACGCCGACCTGACCTGCGATGCCGATCCTCCCGGCGCGGAGCCGAGCGCGATCGCGGTCGTCTGGCTCCGGGTGCCCGGAGATCCGCACCTGCGGGTCCTCGTCGGTGGAAGTCCCACGTTCCCACCGGCCCGCACGACGGCAGCCCGCACGACGGCAGCCCACACGACGCCGGCCGACACGACGCCGGCCGACACGACAGCGGCCGACCCGACCGCGGCCTGCCACGCCCCGACTGCGGACAGCTCGTCAGGCGTGCCGGTACCGGTGCTGTATCCGCCGGGCAGTACGGGGGTCGCGGTGGACGGCGCCGAGGTCGTCGCGGCGCTGAACGGCTTTCCCAGCTGGCTGCGCTGCGCCGGCACGGCGGACGCCCTGTGGGTGGCGGATCGTCCTGGCAGCAACGGCCGTGACGGTGGCGGCCCGAGCCGGCACGGCTCGTTCGATGACTTCGCCGCCCATCTGCCCGGCGCCTTCGCCTGGCTGGTGGTCGCGCAGCCCGTGGCCACCGGCGTCGTCGACGCCGAGCGCGGCGACCTGCTGCGCATGATCCCGTTCCTGCGTCGACGCGAGCAGGACGGGCACGCCCGGGTCGAACTGGAACGCGCCGAGGCCCGCTACCGGGAACTCACTCGCTCCGCCGCCACCGGCCTGTGGGACGTGCGGGTGCTCGTCGGCGCGCCAACGGCCACCGAGACCCGGTTGACCGCCGCCCTGCTGTGCGGTGCGGGCGATCTCGACGATCTGCCCTACCTGCTCACCCCGCAACGCTCCCGCCCGTCCGGGCTGGCCGAGGCCCTGGGCACGCCACTGGGGCCGTCTGCATCGCGGGCGGGCGCGGCCGAGCCGCCGCGCATGCTCGCCTCCGGTCCGGACGACCCCACCAGCCACCCCGGTTCCGGTTATGGCCCTCACGGACATCCCGGCTCCGGCATCGGCGCCGAGTACCTGCCCGGTGCGGGACCCGGCGATGGCGTCGGCGGCGGGCGGATCAACGTACGGCCGGCGCCGTCCCGTCCTGCCTTCGGCCACCCTGGCGCCCCAGGCGCCCCGGGCACTCCTGGCACTCCGCATGCTCACGAGTCCTCGGTGCCGGGCGACCCGCCGGGACGACCGCAGAATCCTCCGGTCGGTGGACCGGCGAACGCCGGCATCGAGCCACGCTTCCCGTTCCGCGCCGGGGGCGAGCTGCTCGCGGCGCTGGCCCGTCCGCCCCGCCGGGAGCTGCCCGGCATCACCCTGGTCACCGCCCACACCTTCGACGTCACGCCGGAAGGCGGCCTGGGAATGCGGCCGCCCATGGCACCGGCGCCGACCCTTCACCACGGAGACAGATCGGACGACGTCGCACGCCACGATGCGGTCGGCGGCGCGGTCGTGCTCGGCCAGGTGCTGGATGCCGGCTGGTCACCGGCGGGTGTGCTCCCGGTACCCAGGGCCACGCTGAACCGGCACGGGTTCGTCTGCGGGGCGACCGGTTCGGGCAAGTCGCAGACGGTCCGCTCGCTGCTGGAGTCGCTGGCCCGCGCCGCGGATCCAGTGCCATGGCTGGTGCTGGAGCCGGCCAAGGCCGAGTACGCCCGGATGGCCGGTCGACTCGCCGGCCACGCCGAGGTTCTCGTCATCCGGCCGGGACGCCTCGATGCCCCGCCGGCCGGGCTCAACCCGCTCGAACCCGAGCCGGGTTTCCCGCTGCAGAGCCACATCGACCTGGTCCGGGCCCTGTTCCTGGCCGCGTTCGAGGCCCACGAGCCGTTTCCGCAGGTGCTGGCCAGGGCGCTGACCGTCTGCTACACCGACGCCGGCTGGGATCTCGTCGCCGGCCGGATGCGCCCCGAGCACCGACCCCGGTTCCGCGACGACGAGCCGCTGGTACCTGCCCGCCCCCGCTACCCGACCCTCGGCGATCTGCAGCGCACCGCCACCCGGGTGGTCGAGACCATCGGTTACGGCGCCGAGGTGACCGCGGACGTGCGCGGGTTCGTCGACGTGCGGATCGGCTCGCTGCGCGAGGGCACCCCCGGCCGGTTCTTCGAGGGCGGCCATCCCCTCGACATCGGCGCGCTGCTGACCCGCAACGTCGTGGTCGAACTCGAGGACATCACCAGCGATCAGGACAAGGCGTTCCTGCTCGGCGCGATCCTGATCCGCATCGTCGAGCACCTGCGGGTGTGCCACGGCAGTTCCGGTCTCGACGAGCTGCGTCACGTCCTCGTCGTCGAGGAGGCCCACCGGCTGCTCAAGAACGTCACCGACGGTCCGGCCGCGGCTGCCGTCGAGCTGTTCGCCTCTCTGCTCGCCGAGATCCGCGCCTACGGCGAGGGGGTGCTCGTCGTCGAGCAGATCCCGTCGAAGATCCTCCCGGACGTCCTGAAGAACACCGCGCTGAAGGTGATGCACCGGCTGCCGTCGGCCGAGGACCGCGAGGCCGTCGGCGCCACGATGAACCTGCGCGACGACCAGTCGGAGCTCGTCGTCGCCCTGCCGCCGGGCGTGGCCGCGATCGCCGTGGACGGCATGGACCGCCCGATCCTCACCCGGATGCTGCCCGGTGGGCACCGCGAGTCGGTGCAGGGCGCCCGCCACGACGCCATCCCGCTGACAGGCCGGCGCAGCCTGCTGTGCGGCACCGACTGCACCACCCACGGCGCCTGCACACTCGGCCAGGTCAACGACGCGTCCCACCTGGCCGCCGACCCCCTGCTGGTCGTCTGGGTCGAAGCCGTCGCCGCACACCAGGTCATCGGCCTGGCCCACCTCCTCGGCCAGGCACCGCCCACGCCGACCCCGGCGCTGCGCGAGAAACTACTCGCCCAGCCCCCGCGCACCCTGGACTGCCTGCTCGCCCATGCCGTCGACCGGGCGGCGACGGCCCGTTCGCTCCTGCTGCGCCCTTATGTCGACCTGGACGAGTTCGCTCGCAGTCTCGCCGACACTCTGCACTGCATGCTCGTCGACGTCGCAGCCTCCGGCACCAGTGAGGGCATCGGCGCTGACACTCGGCGTTGGACCGCCGGTCCGTACCGCTACCAGGACGTCCGGCGTGCCCTGACCGAGGCCCGGCGCCGACCAGGCGCCGACCAGCCACATCCCCTCACAGGGGAATGGCGCCACCGTGGCCTGTCGCTGACTGGCACCACCATCGCCGCTCAGTTCGACGAGATGCTGCACAGCCCGCACTGTGCGCCCGGCCTTGAGGCCGTCAGCCTCGGCAATCTTGCCGCCAGCGGCCTCGCCCTTGCGGTGCGCTCACTCACCGGCGGCACGTCCGACGAGCATCTGCGGCTGGCCCTGCACCAGGCCTGCGCCGGTGCGGACCTGGCGGCACTGCGCTTCCAGATGGCGAACCTGCTGGAAAAGCACGTCGCGGCTGGAGGGGGCTGATACCCGATGGCAACCGACAGACCGTCGACGACCGACGCACCGCCTCCTCCACCTCCCCCGCCGCCACCCGAGGTCTCCACGCAGGACAAGGCTGCCGCGCTGGATGGCGACGACGGCTTCCAGACCTCCAGGCCTGAGAACAGGCAGGCGACTGGTGGTCAGGCGGAGGCCGGATCGGGAACCGTCGAGGACACCGGCAATGAACGGCAGGATGCGGCCCGCGAACATCCGACCGCCACCGACGACCAGACGCACACCACCACCGAGGCGAGGACCCCAGCAGCTTGGAGCTCTCAGGACAAAATTGCCGCGTTGGACCGCGGTGACGGCACTGGGAAGTCCGACTACCACGACATCGGACGGTCCGACCAAGCCAGAGGAACTCCTGGGTCCGAGCACAGCGAAATACCGGAGCCGACTGACACGGTCGCTGTTCAACCAGCCGCACAGACCACCCAGGACAAACTTGCCGCGCTGGACGGCGACCCGCTTCCCCCAGCCGAGCAGCAGGACGCCGCCTCGTCCGACCCTGAGCAGCCGGCTGCATCCGCGCTGCTCAGGGAGCACGAACCGCAAGGTCTCGAGCCACCGCGACAGGGGCTCGAACCGACACCCGAGTTCCAGGCAGCCCTCGACGAACGCAAAGCCGCGATCGACGACCACCGCATCGCCTCCACCGAATCCAACGGGGTCACCACCAATCCACCGGATGTCACCAACGGAGCACTCGACTCCGAGCCAGTCGGCACCGATTCGGAAAAGCCCGGATTGGAAAATAAAACTCGGCCGGACAAGGAGGAAGGTACACCGCGGAACAGCCCGTCCGGCGTCGAGACCAGGGACGGTACTGAGCCATTCGGAGCCAACGATCGAGGCACATCTACTACGCAGCCCGAAATCCACGATCCCTCCGATCGGGACGCCAGCAACGCTCCTCCTGTTGGGGATGGAGCACGCACGCCGGATGACGAGAGAGTCCGAGAAGATCCGCAGGACACCGATGTCCCTGCCGCCGATCCCCCCCCGAACGAGGTGTCAGACGACGGGCCGTCGGAGCACAGGCCACCGGCCCGCAGTCTGGCCGGAACACCGGCCGAGGCGAGCAGCCCTGCCACCGAACACGACCTCCCGGGGTCTGAGCGAGCCGGATCCGAACCGTTACGCCGGACGGATGGCGCAGGAGACTCGAAAACTTCCCTGGACGATGGGGAAACACAGCGCCTTCCGGCCGGGGCTGGCAGCGATTTCCCTACCACGCAGCGAGACCGGGACCGCGCATCGACCTCGACCACCGACAGCCCCACAGGGAGTTCCGGCACAATCGATCCACCGGGAGCGCCGGACGATTCCGGCGCCTCGACATCACCTGAAGCCCCACTCACCAAGGTCCAGCCTCTACCACGCCTGACAGAGAGCCAGGTCGATCGGAGCGAGAACGGCTTGATCGAAAAGATTGACGGAAAGCCAGTGCGCGAGTACCTCCACGACCTCGCCGACGAACGGCGCCAAGGATATTGGGATGCGCGCGACGACCACTCGATCCCAAAATCGCGAGTAGCACCAGTCGTGTCCGATCTCCTGGACAAACGGACCGGCCTCCTGTACGAGTCGACAAACAGCATCACAGCTCCAGAGGACCTCCATCCAATTCTCCGGGAACGCCTAAATACCCTGAAGAGGGAAGCCCAACAGAATCCCCAGGGATACCAGTATCCCAGAGGAGATAGAGGAGGGTATCCGCACTTCAGTGTCGCAGGATCTCACGCCGAGGTGCTCAATGTCAGCCGCGCCCTGCACGACCGCGAAAGAATGGGATACCAGGTCAGCGCAGAATCCCTCTCCGAGATGCTGGTCGACAACTACTTTCCCTACCGTCCGGACGAAAAATCGGCCGCGCCCTGCTGCGCCAACTGCACTGCTATACTCGGGGATCGATCCGGTGTCGAATCCATACCCGGAAAGCTGTCACCCAACAGATAGGCGGCCCAGCCATGGAATCCGACTCGATCCATACCGTACACATTGACGATATCGACTACACCGACGACCTGTACGTAGTCCACAATGAAAAATTTTTCACCGGTCAAGCGGTAGACTATTACAAAAATAATCAGATTTGCAAGATAGAATCCTACGAGGATGGCGTTAAAAGCGGCCTGGAAAAATCTTTCTATCCCGACGGATCAATCGAGTACGAGCACTGGAACGTGGGTGGCGGTCCGCACGGGGTCGGTCGCACATGGTTCCCCAACGGCCAACTTAGCAGCGAGACCATCTACGATCATGGAGAGATCGTTCAGCGCAAGAAATGGGCAGAAGACGGAACACAGTTGCAATAACCAGCTCGACCAGTAACCATGACGCCAAGTTGGGACGGGTAAAAAGTCAAGGAAAACCCCTCATCCCCAACCGCATGGCTACAACGGTCGCCCAGATGACGACAAAAAACCGTGAGGGGTTATATGGCGACGCGGGTTGCGGAGGCGGAGGCACTGCAGCTCCATTTGAGGGAGCGCGTCCAAGCCAATGTTGCCGGGCCGGACCGAGTCACGACAGTCGCCGGATTCGATGTCGCCTACGATACCGCATCCGACCTGATAGCCGGCGCAGTCGTCATCCTTTCAGCGCCCACCTGGGAGGTCATCGACTCGGCGACAGCCGTGGGTCGGGCAGCATTCCCCTATGTTCCCGGACTATTGTCCTTTCGGGAGCTACCGCCGCTGCTCGACGCGTGGAACGAGGTGCTTCCAAAGTTGGCGTCACCCCCCGACCTGGTACTTTGCGACGGTCACGGGATCGCCCATCCACGGCGTTTCGGGCTGGCCTGCCATCTCGGTATCACCCTGAATCTACCGACGATTGGGGTGGCAAAGACACGCTTCGTCGGCACACACACTTCTCCTGGGCAGCGGCGCGGCGAGCGCACAGCAATCCTGCTCGACGGGGAGCCGGTCGGGGCCGCACTTCGCACTCGCGATGGAGTTCGGGAGGTGTACCTATCGGTGGGGCATCGCTCCAATCTCGACTCAGCCTGCCGGTGGGTTCTCGAACTATGCCCGAAGTACCGGCTCCCAGAAACGACCCGAGCAGCAGATCACCTCAGCAGGGCTGCGCTCGCCGCGCACCGCTGATCTCACGTCGCGTGGCTGGGGGAACCATGGTCTTTCCGCAGAGTCCGCAGGGCTGGTCGATGCCGGCACTGCCCGCGCTACCGTCGTTGCCGCGGGTCGCACAGGTGGCCCCGCGTTTCGACGGGCTGTACGTGGCGGCCGGGCCGGAGCCGGGGTGGAACTTCTACCTTCGCTTCTTCAGCCACGGCTCGGCGTGCGGGACCACCAGCAACCAGTCGTTGCCCGCGGTGGCCGAGGTGCTGGTGCCACGGCCGCCCGTCGGCGGCCACTACCGGATCGCCGGCCAGCAGATCACGGTCAGCAGCACCGGTCAGCACGGCCAGGTCGACTACTGGGGCGAGCTTCGCGGGGACGGTCTGGAGATGCGGCTGACCCAGCGCGATCACCGCCACGGGGTCGAGCGTTTCGACGTCTGGCAGTTCCTTCCACTCGTCGCGCCCGGCCCCGCCCCCGGACAGACGGGGCTCCGGCGCTGGCTGGGCGACCGCCGGCGATAGTTCCGCGACACAGCCACAGCCACAGCCGACGCTGCCCCAGGAGGTGACCCGGGCGCCTGCCGGCAGGTTATCGGCAGCGGATCACAGGCGGCGGGTGAGGCCGAAGGTGGAGATCGCGTAGCCGGTGCGCAGGGCGAGACGGTGGGCCTCGTGGCGATGGGTGTCGACGCCGAGCTGGATGTGCTCGCAGCCGAGACGGCGGGCCTCCCGGTCGGCCCAGGCCAGCAGGCGGGTGGCGTGGCCGCGACCGCGGGCGACGAGGATGGTCGTCAGGTCGTCGACGACCAGGTGCCGTCCGGTGGCCAGCGACGTCACCTGACGGAAGCCGAGCGCCGCGGCGACCCGGCTGAGCTCGCCGTCCCAGGACCCGATCAGCCGGTAGCCCTCGGGGCGCTGCACCTCGTTGACGAGGCGGACGAACCCCGTCGAGGTCAGGTGGGGTCGCAGCTGGCGCATGGGGTCGAACGCCAGCCAGGTCCGGTCCGCCTCCAACTCCTCGATTTTCACGATACGTATTGTGTCAGCACCGTCCGTGGATGCTTCGCCCACCCGGGGTAACGGATCGGCTCCGCCCAGCCAGAGGGGAGCCGGAGCGGGTCCGAGAGAGGGTCGACCTGGCCATACGGCCCGATCATGCCCCTGCGCCGGCCGGCGGCTAGGCCACCGACTCGTCCTCCCGGTGGGTGGCGGGGAGTCGGTCGGGCAGCAGCTGGTCGGCGAGCCAGGTGACGGTCTCGCGGACGAACCGCAGCCGGCCGGCGAGCCCGACCACCTCGTGGCCCTCGTCGGGGAACAGCAGGTAGCGACACGGCACCCCGCGGGCCTGGGCGGCGGCGATGGTCTGCTCGGCCTCGACGACCGGGACGTTCGTGTCGTTCTCGCCGTGCACGACCAACAGGGGTGCGGCGAGCCGGCTCATCCGGTGCAGCGGGGACAGCGCCCGCAGCAGCGCCGGGTCGGTCTGCGGGTCGCCGTACTTGGTGACCGCGCTGGCCGCGATCCACGGCTCGGTGTGCTGGTAGAACGTCTCGAGGTCGACCATGCCGCAGATGTCGACGCCGACGCGGAACAGCTCCGGGAAGCCGACGAGCGCGGCCAGCGTCAGATAGCCGCCGTAGGAGCGGCCGGCGACCCCGATGTGGTCCGCCTCGGCGAGGCCGGCGGAGACGAGGTCACGCACGCAGCTCGCGACGTCCTCGATACCGTCGAAGCGGCGGTGCAGATGGTCGGCCTCCTCGAAGGAGCGGCCGTAGCCGGTGGAGCCGCGCACGTTGGCCGCGAACACCGCGATCCCCCGGGCGTTCAACGCGTGGATCAGCGGGTTGAACGTGGGCCGTTCCTGCGCTTCGGGCCCGCCGTGCAGGTAGATCAGGGTCGGCATCGGCCCGGGCGGCGCCGGCGGACGGTACCAGAAACCCGACAGGGTGAGCCCGTCATGGGCGGCCAGGGTGCGCAGTTCCGGTTCGACGAGTGCGCCCGGCTGCCGGGGTGCGCGCGACACCAGACATCGGTGGACGGCGCCCCACCGCGCATCCCCCGAGTCGGCATCTCCCGAGTCGGTGCTGAGGTGGCACGTCCAGAGCTCGGCGGGGACGGTGGCGTCCTCGACGGCGAGCACGAGCTCCCGTCCGCCGGCTCGTCCCAGCAGCGCGGTGATCACCGCCCGCGGCGGCGTGGGCAGCGGATGCGCCTCGCCGGTGGCCAGGTCCACTCCGGTGAGCTCGCTGCGTCCCGCCACGTTCCACACGACGACGGCCCGTCCCAGGCCGGCGGCGCCCAGCCCCGTCCCGATCAGCTCCGCCTCCGCCCGGGCCATCCCGCCCAGACCCGGGTCGACCAGTTCCACCCCGGCCAGTTCCGGACGAGGGGCGGCCACCCGTCCGGTGGGCGTGTCGAGCAGGGCGATGCGTTCGACATCGGCGTCCGGGCGGGCGGCGAGCACCCGGGCGGGGCCCGGGCCGTCCACCGCCACGTCGAGCAGTGCGGCGCGCTCACGACCGCCGAGGTCGGTGACGAGCAGGGCACGGTGCCCGCCGGCGACGAAGCGGCCGGACAGCACGGTCGCCCGCCCGCCCGGCAGCTCCCAGGAGGCGTAGGTGGTGCCCTCCTCGGACGCGGTGGTGAGCCGGGCATCGACGACCAGGGCCCGGCGGACCCCCCGCGGTCCCTCCCGCAGCAGCAGTCGGTGGCCGTCCGCGATGGCGACGGCGTCGAGGATCTGCAGGGCGATGCCCTCGGCGAGCACGACCCGCCGTCCGTCCAGGGTGATCAGCACCGCCAGGGTGCGTCCGGACGGGTCGGTCCGGTCGGACTCGGTGACCAGCAGCGCCTGGCCATCGGCGGTCCACCGCGCCGGGGCGGCGGCCCATCCGTCGCCGCCGGCGAGCCGCCACGCCCCGCCGGGACGGCCACCCGCGCCGAGCCCGGACGCCGGATCGACGATCCGCACCTCGGTGAGCTCCCCACCGCCCGGCGCGACCTGCACGGCCAGCAGCTCCCCGCCCGGTGACCACATCGCGGCCCGAACCTGCCCCGGCCCGGTGTCGACGGCCACCCCGTACCCGTGACCGTCGGCGCCGACGTCCCCGACACCATCGATGTTCCCGACACCATCGATGTTCCCGACCTCGTCGACATCCCCGGCGACGTTCCCGGCTCCGGCGGGCGCGGCCATGGTGCGGACCCACAGGCGCGGGCCGGTGGGTCCGTCCGCGATGTAGGCGAGCCGACCGTCGGCGGCCAGGGCCGGTGCGCGCACGCCGACCGCCGTCACCCAGGCGTTCGGGAGGTCCGTCGGCAGCGGAGCCAGCACGTCCAGGACGGCGGGACGCTGCGCCGGCACGTCGCGGGCCAGGGCCTGCGTCGACCCGGTCAGGTCCTCGGGGCAGGAGGCTCGGTTCATCTCAACTCCCTACGGCATCGGGTCGGCTCGGCTCGGCTTGGCCGGTCGGGTCGGTCAGGTCAGGCCATGAGTCTGCAGCCACATCTCGAGCAGCGCAGCCTGCCAGAGGGCGTTTGCCCCGAGGGTGGTGCGGTTGTCGTTGGGTGCGGCGAGCATCGACTGCACCCAGGACGGCCGGTACAGGCCGCGGGCCTTGGCCGCCGGATCGAACAGGGCCTCGCGGACCCGGTCGAGGAACGGGCCGTGCAGATGGCGGATCGCCGGTACCGGGAAGTAGCCCTTGGGTCGGTCGATGACGTCCACCGGCATCAGCGGGCGGCCGATGTCCTTGAGCACGCCCTTGCCGCCGGAGGCGAGTTTGAGCTCGGGCGGGCAGGCGGCGGCGAGCTCGACGAGCTCGTGGTCGAGGAACGGGGTGCGGGCCTCGAGCCCGGCGGCCATCGTCATGTTGTCGACCCGCTTCACCGGGTCGTCGATGAGCATCACGGCCGAGTCGATGCGCAGCGCCGCGTCCACGGACGTCGCCGCCCCGGGATGGGCGAAGTGGGCGGCGACGAAGTCACGGCTGGCGTCCCGCTCCAGCAGGTAGGACGACTCCACCATGCCCGGAAGGTCCCGGTGCGGCCGGTCGGCGAACACCGACAGGTAGGCATCGACGGCCTGGTCACGAGGGACGTCGGCCAGCGGCGGGTACCAGGAGTAGCCGGCGAACACCTCGTCGGCGCCCTGTCCGGACTGCACCACCTTGACGTGGCGGGACACCTCCTGCGAGAGCAGGTAGAACGCCACGCAGTCGTGGCTGACCATCGGCTCGCTCATCGCGGCGATGGCGGCGTCGACGGCGGGCAGCAGCCGATTGCCGGGCACCCGGATCTGATGGTGATCGGTGCCGAAATGGTCGGCGATGATGTCCGAGTAGGCGAACTCGTCGCCGGACTCGCCGCCGGCCGCCTCGAACCCGACGCTGAAGGTGGACAGGCCCGTCTGCCCGGCCTCGGCGAGCAGCGCGACGATCAGGCTCGAGTCCAGGCCACCGGACAGCAGCACACCCACCGGCACGTCGGCGACCATCCGCCGGCGTACGGCGGTGCGCAGCCGGGCGGCGATCGCGTCCTGCCAGTCACCGGCATCCCAGCCGGCGTGGGCGTCGTCGCGGGTGAACGACGGGCTCCAGTACAGCTCGTCGGTGTACTGACCGTCCGGTTCGACGACCCGCACGGTCGCTGCGGGCAGCTTGCGCACCCCGGCGAGGATGGTGTGCGGCGCCGGCACCACCGAGTGGAACGAGAAGTAGTGGTGCAGGGCCACGAGGTCCAGGTCGGAGCTGATCCCGCCGCCGGCCAACAGCGCCGGCAGCGTCGACGCGAACCGCAGCCGCTCGGCGTCCGCGGCGTAGTAGAGCGGCTTGATGCCGAGCCGGTCGCGGGCGAGCACGAGCCGGCCGGTGTCCCGTTCGGCGACGGCGAAGGCGAACATGCCGGCGAAGTGATCGACGCAGTGGATGCCCCACCGGTGGTAGGCCTTGCCGATCACCTCGGTGTCGGAGGTGGAGAAGAACCGGTAGCCGGCGGCGGTCAGTTCGTCGCGCAGCTGCTGGTAGTTGTAGATGCACCCGTTGAACGCGGTCGTGAGGCCCAGTTCGCTGTCGACCATGGGCTGTGCGCCCCGCTCCGACAGATCGATGATCCTCAGCCGGCGGTGGCCGAACGCCACCGGCCCGGACGCCCAGATCCCGACGCCGTCCGGACCGCGCGCCACCATCGTCGCCGTCATCCGAACCACGGCGTCGACGTCGGCTGCCCGGCCGTCGAACCTCAGCTCGCCACTAAGCCCACACATAGCGCTCCCGTCGGGTTACTGGGATCAGGCATGATCCCTTCTCCGGACGTACCTGCCCGGCGTCGAGAGACTTCGTCGTCTCCACACGATCGATGCCGGACGTTTCACAGTCGTGTCGGCCCGGTTGCGGTCACGCACGGTCCACGTCCGCGCAGGCCGTAGCGGCCCGGCGGCGCACCGTCGGCACCACCGGGCCAGCGCGGCCGAGCCGGTCACCGACAGTTCGGAAACACGGCTTCGACCGCGGCTCCGTCAGCGGCGAGGGATCCAGGTGTCCTTCGAGCCGCCGCCGCGCGAGGAGTTGACGATGAGGCTGCCGGGCGGGGCGACCCGGGACAGCGCCGCGGGAACCACCACCGGTTCGGCCCCGACGTAGACGAACGCCCGCAGATCCACCGCACAGGGCTGGAGCTGGCTGTCATGCCAGGTGGGATGGGTGGACAGGGCCACCACCTCCTGACCGATCCAGCGTCGCGGGTCGGCCAGGATCTGTTCGCGCGCCTCGGTGAGCTGGTACGGCTCGGCGTGCGGGCCGATCAGCACACCCGCGCCGCCGAAACCGTCCACCGGCTTGACGACCAGCTGGTCGAGGTTGGCCAGCACGTGTTCGCACTGCTCCGGGTCGCCGCAGACGTAGGTGGGCACATCGTCGAGTACCGGCTGCTCACCCAGGTAGTAGGTGACCATCCGCGGCACATAGGCGTAGGTGACCTTGTCGTCGCCGACCCCGTTGCCGGGCGCGTTGGCGACACTGACCAGCCCGGCCCGCATCGCCCGCAGCAACGCCGGGCCCAGCGGCGCGCCGTCCGCGCCGACCGCGTTGAACAGTTCGTCCTCGTCGATGCGCCGGTAGAGCACGTCCACGCGGTGCCGGGTGGCGCCGTCGACGCGGTGCGCGCCGTCGTCGTCGACGAGCAGCTCGCCCGGTTCGACCAGCGCCACCCCCATCTGCTCGGCGAGCATGGTGTGCTCGAAGTAGGCCGAGTCAGCCGGCCCGCCGGAGAGCACCGCCACCACCGGCTCACCGCCGCCGCTGGCCCGGCTGCCACCGGTGCTGCTCCCGCCGCCGGGACGGGCCGGGGCGGCGGCCAGCAGCGCCTCGTGCAACAGCGCCGGGATGCCGTCCAGGCGCAGGATGCCGCTGGGCGGCCCGAGTTCGGGCAGCACCGACTCGGCGAGCCGACGTCCCTCCAGGGCGTAGGCGATCCCGGAGGGCACCCGCAGGTTGTCCTCGAGCACCAGCCAGCCGCCGTCCGCGCCGCGGACCAGGTCGATCCCGGCGGTGGTCACGCGGATCGCCTCGTCGGCCACCGCCCGTCCGCCGTGGCGCAGCCCGGGTGCGTCGTTGACAACCCAGGGTGGCACCACACCGTCGGCGACGGCCGCCCGCTCACCGTAGACGTCACGCAGGAACGCCTCCAACGCCCGGACCC
This sequence comes from Frankia sp. R82, assembly GCF_023716925.1. Classification (GTDB taxonomy): domain Bacteria; phylum Actinomycetota; class Actinomycetes; order Frankiales; family Frankiaceae; genus Frankia. The sequence continues at coordinate 22,313 of NZ_JAMQQG010000012.1, read as the reverse complement.
GCTGGGTCAGGCCCGACCGCAGCACCGCCCAGTCCTGCGCGGCGATGATCCGCGGCACGATGTCGAACGGGAACGGCCGGCTGCGCTCGTCCCCGGCGACCTTGAAGACGATGCCGCGGTCGTGCTGCTCGGCCTCGCGGGTGCCGACCCGTTCGTCGAGGACGTCCGGACCGAGCCGTTCCAGGGTGCGCATCACCGCGCGGTACTGGGGTCGCACCGCACCGTGGTCGTCGACGACCTCGTCATAGCCGGTGGGCTGGTAGCGCTCGAGCAGCGTCGGCGCGATCTGGTCGGGGGCCGACACCGCCGGAGCCACGCCGATCACGGCGCCGGCCGGCGGCACATCCCGGGTCTCGGCCAGGATCAGGTCGGCGACGTCGGTGAGCAGCCCACGGCGGGCGAACGCACGGCGCTGGCGCTGCGCGGAGCTGCCGCGCCCGGCGGCCTGCTCGGCGAGGTTGTCGATGAGCTCCCAGTCGTCGTACTGCTCCAGCTGCGGACGAACCTCCTCCAGCAGCCGGCGCAGCATCGCCCGTGCTGGTACCGGCCCCGGCCCCGCGCCGAGAATGTCGACGAGGTCGCCCTCCAGCCCCGACCGGGCCGCCCGCCAGGTCGCGGCGCGCAGCAACTCGGCGCGCGGCGGCGGTGCCTGGCCGCCCGCCGCGATCTCCTCCACCGCCCGGCAGACCAGCGCACGGAACAGGCCGGCGATGAGGATGACGTTGTCGACGTCCGGGCAGGCGTCGCAGATCCGCAGCTCCACGGTCGGCAGGTGGGCCGACGGGCGGACGTCGAAGTAGACCATGCCCGGGTCGCTGATCACCCCGGACTTGATCAGGTCGGCGATGAGCTGGTCGTACTCGGCGGCGGTGCGAAACGACCCGGCCACCCCCGCGGTCGGCCAGCGCTGCCAGACCAGCGTGCGCATGCTCGCGTACCCGCTGTCGGCGCCGAGCCAGTACGGCGAACTGGCCGACAGCGCCAGCAGCATCGGCAGCCACGGCGCGGTCCAGGCCACCACGGCCATCGCCAGATCACGGTCGGCGACGTCGACGTGCACCTGGGCGCCACAGATCAGCTGCTCGCGGGCGACGATCTGGTAGTCCTCGGTCATCTGCTCGTAGCGGTCGTCGCGGGAGACGTCGAGCGCGTCCATGTCGAGAATCGGCACAGTGCCCGATGCCGCCGGCCCGAGCCCCAGCTCCCCGGCCGCCTCGGCCAGACGGCGGCGCAGATCGAGCAGGTTCGTCCGCAACGCCAGCAGATCCAGCGTCGGCCGGCTGTTCGTCTCGACGACAGATTTGAGCAGTTCCGGGGAGAAGGAGTCTCCATCGAGGCGGGCGAGTATTTCCTCCGCCCGAGGCACAAGCTGACGGGTGTTGAGATCGAGGATGTGAAACTCCTCCTCGACGCCGACGGAAACCATTCGCGCGTCGCTCATGGCCGGCTACGCTACGACCAGCCGGTTACACATGCATGACGGCCAGGTATCTCCGGGTCCGAATCTGCCGTTATGTCCGCCGTAGCCGAGTTGATCGTGGCCATGTTGATCGTGACCGTGTTGATCGTCGCCACGCTCGCCACCGCTGCGGTCGTCAGTGCTGCGGTCGTCAGTGCTGCGACCGGCGCTGGTTCGTTCACCACCGCAGCGTCCGTCACCGTTACGCACACCACCACGACCCACACGCTGTGATACCGGCATACGCCACCCGCTCTGGCTGTGGGCCGGCGTCCCGACCTGCTCCGACGCGGTGCCCGCAGCGCCCTGCAGGACAATCGTGGCAGCCCGGTCCGTCGGCCGGCCCGCCGCGATCAGGCGGTCGCGGTCTCTCCGGATTCCTCTCCCACCGACCTCGCCACTAAAACGTGACGAAGCCCGCAGCATGACGTGCCGCGGTGCGTCAACCGGGCATCGGACCAGCGGTTTCGGGCAGCCGTCACGTTTCCGTCCCGCCGCCGACCCCGGCTTCACCTGCCTCGGGTCAGCCGCCCATTTCCGGCAGGACGACGATGCGCACCTTCATCCGAACACAAGGCAACCACCCCGCTCCACCCCGTACCACCTCGCCGCGCCGCACCAAAAAGGACTTACTTTCCAAATAGCACAAAAACCTACGTGGACGAGCACAACGCCGAGGATCCTCGCGCCGTTGCCGATCCTGCCGAGGCTTAGTGAAGGATTCAGGGCTCCGTGCCCTCACCAGGCCTCGGCAAGATGCGATCAAGCCCTTCCCCACGGTCCACCGGAAGCGCCGGCATGGCCCCCGGACGCCCACGCCCGGCACCCGAACCCGACCTGGACTTCAGTCCACGGCACAAACCCCCAGGAACTTCACCCTGCCCTCCGACATCAGTCGCTGCCACGCTCACGTGACGTCCTCGACCGGAGAACGTCACGACAGATCACCGGCCGGGCGCATGCAGCGACAGATCGGCGACGCCGCCCGAGGCCAACCCGGCACACCGGGGATCGATACCGACATGCCGAAGACCGATTCCGATCTGTCGAGGGCGGTCCGGGACGATGTGGAGGGTTGTTCGGGAAAATCGGCCGGAAATCCCGAACAACGCTCCACATGAGCCTGCCGAGCCAGCTGCCTCGCCGTTATGCGACGCCACCGCCACCGCCACCAGCATCAGCACCGCCACCGCCACCGGCACCGCCACCAGCATCAGGACCGGCTACGACGATGGGGAGCGGGTGGCGGCCTGGGCGCGGACGGCGGGCAGGACATCCCGGGCCAGGGTCTCGAGCTCGGCGACGGTGGGCACGGCGAGCAGCAGAGCGGTGAACCCGACGGCCACGATGTCCACGAGCTGGTCGATCACCTCGGCGACGGTTCCGCTGACCACCCCCGACCCCGGCGACGCCTGCTGCCCGAGCCGCACGATCACATTTGTCGCACAGACAATCGACGCGGGGTCACGGCCGGCCCGGGTGGCGGCGGCCAGGACGACCTCGCGCATCCGGCGGGCGCCGTCGAGGCCGACCCGTCCGATGGAGGGAAGCCAGCCGTCGGCGAGCTCGCCGGTGAGTGCCAGTGCGCGCGGCCCGTACGACCCGAGCCAGATCGGGATCGGCTGGGCCGGCGGCGGGGTGATACGGGCGCCGTGCACGGAGAACTCCTGGCCGGTCAGGGTGGTCGGCTTCCCCGACCACAGACCCCGCAGGATCGCGATGGCCTCCCGCTGCCCGACGATCTTCTGCCCACCGGTGCGTTCGGTGAGGCCGAAGGCGTGGAACTCCGCGTCGTACCCGCCACCACCCAGGCCGAGGACGAACCGTCCGCCCGAGAGCCGGTCGAGGGTTTCGGCGATCTTCGCGACCACGGGCGGTGGCCGGTAGGGCAGGGCCAGGACGTTCGTGGCCAGTTCGATGCGGCGGGTCTGGCCCGAAAGCCAGCTCAGGGTGGTGAACGGGTCATCGGTGGGACTGTCGCTGTGCAGATGGTCGCTGAGGCTGAACAGGTCGTAACCAAGCTCGTCGGCGCCCTGGGCGAGATCGAGGGTCTGCGTCGCCGACAGCCCGCTGACCGCGCCACCGGCGCCGAACGCCAGCCGTGCCCCGGACAGCGCGCTCATCGCGCCACCTCCCCGGTGGCGCCAGGTGAGGACGCCCAGGTGTAGCCGGTGCGCCGGACGAAGGTGAACTGCTTCGCGTCCGGGCTGATGGTCCAGGACCGGGCGAACCACGGCACGATCGTGCCCGTCTTCGGGTCCTGATCGGTCAGCGAGTCCACCAGGCTGCGGGGGATGTCCAGGGTCTGGAGCTGACCGGTCCGCTGTGGATCCAGACAGCCCGGGTCGGTGTCAGCCGCGATCCGCAGCGTTCCGCCGGCGCGCGGGCTGCCGCAGGATGTCACCGCCAACCTCAGGGCCGTGGTCGCGGCGACGGCGGCCGCGGCTCGGAGCATCGGCCAGGCCCTGACCGTCCGTCGGGCACGGCGAAGGCGCGCGGACATGCAACCCCTCCTTTTCGACCGGGCGAACGAAGAAATGCCTGCAACCCATGGGATCCGGCCATCGCCACGAGCCCCGTCCGGGTCACGAGGCCCAGGCGGTCAGCTAGTTAGTATTACAAACTTTTTGGATCACAAAGCAAACTAGTGGGCCCGACCCACCATCGTCAATGCCACCTACGCAGGCGAAGCCGAGTGTGACGACGCGTTTCCGGGCTGTCGCGTGAGCAGCCGCAACGCCAGGAGTGTCGTGAGTGAGCGGCCCCCAGGCCAGACCCGCATCGCTGGGCGCGACACCGCTGATGTCGATCACCGTGACGGGCCGGACGACCAGGCTCATCCCGGCTCCGGCGATCATCGTTGGCCGGACCTGGTTCTGCTGGATGTGCGCATGCCGGTGCTCGACGGCGTCGAGGCGGCGGACATGACGCTGACGCCGCTGTCACGGCGCAGGGGCGGCGTGACAGCGGCGTCAGCTTTGCGGGACCGGTCGTGCGGTCCGGGGTCAGGTCAGACGGTGTCGTGGATCTGCCAGAAGTCGCAGTGGTGGTCGGTGCTGAAGTCGGCGGTGGGAATGGCCTGGGCCGCGGCCGACCGCAGGGACAGCACGTGGCTGTCGGTGGCGGTGACGGCGGGCCAGGTGCTCGCGCCGGCGCCGTTCGGGTCCCCGGTCGCGGCGAAACGGGTCCAGTAGCCGATCATGCGGTCACTCGAGGCCTGCTGGGCGGCGTTCAGGGTCTTCTGCTTGAACAGGTAGGGGAGCTCGGCGCCATGCGTCACGCCCAGCGGGTACGGGGCCAGAAAGTCGGGGATCAGGCTCGGCACGTTCGTGTCGTCGAACTCATACTGGTACACCGGTCGTTGCGTCGCCGCGGAGGTGGCCTGCCGCAGGGTCCGGCAGGAGAACTGGGAGTCGCCGATCAGGGTGGCGTAGGCAAGCGCCGGGCTGGAGTAGGCCGAGGCCGGGTACTCGGCGAGGACGGCGCCCGCGTCCGCCCCGAAGCTCGTCTGGATGGTCTTGGGATAGGTGGTCGCGTCGACTGATCCCCCGGCCACGAGGGCCAGCAGCCGGCCCTCGTCGTGGTTGGTGCCGACGAGCAGTGGCGTCTTGCTGCCCTTGCCCTGCGCGAGCAGCGTGGGGACGGATGCGGGGAGCACGCTGCCGCCGTAGACGGCGTCGAACGTGGCGAGCGCGCCGGACGGGATCGCCTTCAGGAGATCCTGCGGTGTCTTGCCGCGCATGCAGGCCAGCGCCTCGGCTCCGGTGCAGCCGGCCGCGGTCTCGATCGCGCTGCCCCGGCTCGAGGCCGTCTGGAGGTCCACGCCGCCGAGGGCGCAGCCGCTCTGGGACGCCACCCTGTCGAACAGGCCGACCGAGCTGGGCGAGACGAGCTGGACACAGGAGCTGACCGCGCCCGCGGACTCGCCGAAGACCGTCACGTTCTGCGGGTCACCGCCGAACGCGGTGATGTTCGCGCGCACCCAGCGCAACGCCGCCTGCTGGTCCTCGATGCCGTACATGCCGGCGTCGCCACCCTGAGCGATGAGGGCCGGGGTCGCGAGGAAACCGAGCGCGCCCAGCCGGTAGTTCGGCGTGACGACGACGGTCTGGCCCTTCTCGACCAGGGGCGTCGGGTCATACGACGCGCCGGAGCCGCTGGTGAAGCCGCCGCCGTGGAGGAACACCATGACCGGCAGTTTGGTGCTGATCGCGGCGGGGGTTGTGACGTTGAGGAACAGGCAGTCCTCGCTGGTGGTGCCGGTGCTACCGAGACCGGCGGGCTGCGGGCAGGAGGCCGCGGGCTTCGTCGCATCGCGCGTCCCGGTCCAGGCCTGGGCCGGGGCCGGCGGCTTCCAGCGCAGGTCGCCGACCGGCGGCGCGGCGTAGGGGATGCCGTCAAAAACGCGGTGGGCCTGCACGGCGGCGCCGCGGACATCGCCATGGTCGGTGGTCACCTGGAGCGGCGCGGCCACGGGGCCGCCGGTCGGACCACCCCCGGGACCGCCGCCGGTCGGACCACCCACCGGGAGGCAGCCCGCGACAAACAGCGCGCCGGCGACCACAGCGCTCGGCACCACCAGCCCGCGAACCAAGTATTTCTTCCGGGGCGATCGGGCCAATAACTGGAACGGAACTCGCATGGACACAGTCCTCCTGGCCGTCGGCGCTCCGCCACCCGGAAATTTCTGGGCGCGTGAAAACCGACAATGGGTTCTCGCCGCCTGGTACCGCGCGAAAAGGCACCCACTCGGGTGGCTGATCGCTGCGAGCGGACGGCGCACAGGGAGGGTGGCCGCTTCGGACGCGCCGAGGCTGGTGGCGGAGAACAGCCTGAGGATGCGGTCAGTGGCTCACCCGGGAATGGTTTGGGAGTTTTGCACCAGTTCGGCCACCCTGTCAACCCAAGCCGGCGGTCAGGCGGCCCGAAAAGAGGCGTACCGCGGGCGAGGCCACCAACGAGTTGCGTAGCGGGCATCCCCTCCGCATACTTGCCGACACATGTTGATGAATCGACTTCTATTGGTGATCTAGCTCATGGCGTGGCGGCCGGCGGGCAGGGAGGAGACACATGGCTTCACCAGGCGGACAATCCAGGTCCCCCACCGTCTGATCCACTGAAATGCCAGGTCAGGACGTCCTTGTGTGATGGCGGCCGACGGGGACAACCATCGGAATCCCGGAAACGGGGTTCGTGACTGTGGAGCCGCAGCGCACCGCACACTCCCTTCGGCTGCCAGGCGGTCCGGCTGTGCGGCCCGGCACTTTAGTGGTCTTACCCGTTTAGGGCTGGCGGGCGGCCAGTGGGTGCCGAGCCGGCGAACACGGCCACACCCCCGGTGCGGGGGTGCTCGCCGGGGTCAATTCCCGATTTTCCCGCACGGGTCGACGGCGTCAGCCGGTTCGTGCAGGATTTGCAGCAACTGGCCGGCGACGGCGTACATACCCGTTTCGTTCGGGTGGAAGGAGCAGGCCGTCTTTTCGATGGTCGGCTGGAAGTCGAAGACCCAGGGGTCGGCTGAGCCCAGTCCGTGGCGCCTGCTCACCGCGGACATCGCCAGCAGCTCGGCTCCCGAACGTTCCGCGGCGATCTGGTAGGCGCGCGCCAGGGCCGACTGGATCTCCAGAAATGCGGAGATTTCCTCCGACGAGAACGGTATCCCATCGCCCGGCGTGGTGTCTTCCGTCACCATGGTCAGATAGTCGACCAGAATGATGCGGGCGCCGGTCGCGCGGGTTCGTGTCTCCGCTACGATGCGAGCGAGTCCGGCGGCGACGACGTCGACGTCGCTCGCGGTCGGCTCCGGGATGCCTTTGGTGAAGTTCGGCTTGAGCATCTGGGTGACTACCCCCGCCGGGTCGTGCCGGGCCCATGCCGCGTAAAGCATGGAAACCGCGAGGTGCAGATCGTTCCCTCCCGCGGTGACAGTGACGGTGTCAGCGTCCGCGGGCAGCCCCTCGATCTGGGGCGGATACTGGGTTCCGTTCATCATGAGCTGCGGGGTGTCGAGGATTGTTGCGGTGGACGCTCCGGACACCGTGAGGTCAACCAGGTCGGCGCCGAGCGCCTGCGCGAATAGATGTGGGTAGTTCCGCGCCGAGCGCATCGCCACCGGGTCGTCGACCGGCTCGATGCCTGGACCTGCCGCGAATGAGCTGCCAAGCGCGGCGATACGTCGGTTCTCAGTCATGTCCGGATACTCTAACTCGCAAACCACGCCAGCAGATTTCACTCTCGCGTCGTGGCCGAGACTTGTTCAAGCGGAGAGGTGCCGGAGTGACCCGGCGGGTACCCGTGTCGCGGTTTCCTGCGGGTGTCCGGTCCGGGCACTAATACGAAAATCTCCATGGATCGTCAAGCGACGGCGGCGATGCTCTTGGCGCCGACTGGTAGCAGGGCGCCACTGCGCAGGTTGCATGGCACGGCGCTGCCACACTGGCGCACGGGTGAGCCGTGCCGAACAGGATTCGCCCCCCCAGCTGGTTGGCGCCCACGGCTTGCGCCGAGATCAGGTGCCCTTCCTGCTGCAGCCAGGCTCGGCCTGTCGGGCCGGAAGAACCGATCTTTGAACAGGCCCGACGGCCTCGACGGCGGTGCGTGACCGGCGGGATCCCCGATCGAGACGGTCGAGGGGTCGCCGGTCGACCAGCACGCCAGGATACTGGCCGACACACGTCGACCACTGACCTTGGCCGCCCGGCGCGCGGCCGAGGACGTCACCCGACGCCGCGAGGACGCGGTCAAGCTGGTCGCCGGACTGATCGCGGCCGACCGTCAAGCCCAGGAACGGTCGGCCGACCGACGGCGGGAGCCCGACGAGGCCCGGTCGGTCCTCGATGGGGCGGCCGAGGCCGTAGCCGGCGCCGAGGCGACCCGACAGGCCGCCTCGGTCGCGTTCGTCGACGCGGCGCGCCGTCGGCACCGAACAGCTCCGCCTGACCGACCTCGACGACGTGACACTGCCAGGCCGGTCGATCAGCGCCGATGGCGACGCTGGTCCGGACGAGCTGGTGGGACGGACCGCGCGGTCCGCCGAGTGGCGGCGCGAGGCATGGGCCGCGGTCGGCGTCCTCGTCAGCGAGCTGGCGCTGCCCGTGCTGACACTCGGACTGCCCGGCGACCGGCACAGCGTGACCGGCCGCGTCCTGGACCTGTGGCGGGGGGCGGGTGAGCCCGGGCACCTGTCACTGCGCCAACTGGTGGACGACCCACCGACCCTGACCGCGCTGGCTGGCGCGGCCGTGTTCGTCTGCGAGAACCCGGCGGTCGTGAGCGCCGCCGCGGACCGGCTCGGCCCCACTCCACCGGCCGACCCCGGTGACGCGCCGAGCGTCGCCAGCCGCGATCCCCACTGACCTTCCAGGTCCGCGGGCACGTCGACCGACGTTCTCGGCCGCGTGGAACAAATGACCCGGCGGGTCACGGGGGCGAGAGGGTCCTTCGCGTCCCTTCCAGGCGTGCGATGAGATTGTTGCCCCCGCGGCACTCGGAGAGTTCTCGAGCGGTCTCTCCCCAGATCAGGGCGCTGTGGTGAGGACCCACCACCGGGTGTCGAGCGGGCCTGTGCGATCTTTGCCGCGCCGGGTGCGGGCGGTGGCGCGCTTCCAGACGGCTGTGACGCGGCACAGGCCCACGCACCCTCGAATGCGGACCTGTCGGAAGCACGACAACTGTCACGCAGATGAACAGTGAGCTAACCAGGACCAGCTCCTGGGATTTTCGGGGGGCTTGGCGGCGATCCACCGCCGGAAAAGGTGGTGCACCGGACATCTATGGGCCAATACGGTGACACCACATTCTGGCCATGGGGCGGCCCTATGGTGCCCGACAAAGGAGCGATCGCGTGGACCAGGTCATCCTCTCCACGCAGGGACGAGCACGACGGATCCGCGCCCTGCTGGTAGCATCGCTGGCATTATTGGTGATGGCCGGTTGCTCGAGCGTGACCGGGAGCGGAGGGAGCGCAGCGGCGTCCGCCGGGCCGGTGGGACTGTGGGTGCCGTATTCCGGTGCCACTGCGTCGTCGCTTCCTGCGCTCGGGGTCGCACCGGTCGCCCTTGCGTCGGCCAGCAACGTCAGCTGCCCATTCAACACCTACTACCGAGGGGCTCAGAGTCCCTGGTCCTGCATGACGATACAGAAGGACAACGGCGGCAGGGGCCACAGTGTCTGGGTTCGCCAGGGGCGGGCCGGATCGAGCGGCTTCGGATATCTGCATGCCTATGTGGATCACAATCTCGATCTTGGCGCCATCGAGGCAACCGTTCTCAACAGCAGTCACGGAATACGACAGCCGAACGGCCGCTACCTGTACGGCGAGCAGTTTCGGGCGCGGGGAAGGCCGGTCGAGTACGTCGAGGTCTACGAGGAACGGGGCCCGGGCTCCGGCTCGCCGGACAGGAACGAGATGGGCGTCGTGACCGCGTACTGTCGGAACTCCTCCTACGTTACGGAGAACCGATGCCCTGACTGGGTCAACGATACGTTGTGACGGTAGCCGCGAAACACGAAGGGCCGATGATGAAGGCAGCGTTGATGGCGGAGGTCGCGGCGGAGATCACCCGCGATCTGCGGGCTTTGATCGCGGCTGACGGAGATCAGGTGCAGGGCCGGGAGCCGATCGCTGAAGGTCCGTCGGATTCTGATCAGGTAACCCGGCGGCGGGCTTACGCGCCGATGGACGGAAGCACCCCGCCATCTCCTCCCGCGGGCCCTTGGGGCAGCGTCGCCCTCCTCGATGTCGGCGCCACGGGAGACCTTCTGGTCATCACCTTTCGATGGTCGCCCACCGGGCAGGTCTTCGCACATGTCAGTAACCTCGCCGAGTTCCTGGACGACGCACGACTGGCCGCCGGCATCATCCAGTACCAGTTGCAGCGGCTGCTGCTGTCCGCCCGCTGGCCCGAACCCATACCTGCTTTGACCGTCGGCACCGTCACGATCGTGACCGGCCTCGTCTGAACCGCGCACCGGCTGCCGGCGCGTCCATCCGGGTTCGGGCTGCCGGCCGTTGGGCTCCCGGGCGTCCACATCGGACTGTGCCGCGCTGTGCGCGTGTTCGATCGGTAGCCTGAGTCGTCAGCGAACGGAGAGGCGGAGAGGCGGAGATCCCGGGTGGGCACGATGTTCACGACACCGGTGGCCCTGGTCCGCCTGTCCTACCTGGTCAACTCGCTCTACGCCGACGTCTGCGCGCACCACGGCCTGTCGGTGGCGCAGGCGCAGCTGATGTGCGTGCTCAAGGACCAGCCGCGCGGCATGGGCGAGATCAGCGCGATGCTGCGCCTGGACAAGTCCAGCGTCACCGGCCTGGCCCAACGGGTCGAACGCCGCGGCTACCTGACCCGCGCGATGTCGGCGACCGACCGCCGCGCCATCACCGTCAGCCTCACCCCCACCGGCAAGGAACGCACCGACGCCTTCTACGACGAGGTCAGCGAACGCCTGACCGACCTGGCCACCCACATCCCCGCCAGGGACCGCGACCACCTGACCCGCATCGCCACCCTCCTCGTCCTGGACGACAACGTCCCCGATGTCTTCGGTGCCCTGACCACGTAAGGCTTACGCTCGAATCTCAGCAGATGTCCCGGAGGCTCGTCCCCTCCGCAGGCCGGGCGCCCTGGACTTGCCACGCGGCCCCCTCTCCCCAGCCCAGAGATCGGATACCTCGGTCCGCTGCCAGGCACCACCACCCGCCGCAGCGCTCGTCAACATCCCGTACAACAGACCGCGATGCCGTGATGGCCATAGGCTGCTCCTGCGCTGACGCAGACACGTTGAACGCGCACGCGGGGGAAATGCTGAAAGCATTTGTGACAGTCCGGTCAGCCGGGGCTGATGCCGAACGAGTGGCGGAGGCTGACGTCCCGGGCACACCAGGTGATCGTGACCTGCTGGTGGAATGGTGGGGACGAGGTAGCCGCCGTCGCCAGCCCACTCGGACTGGCAGGCACCCTCGCCTCCGGTCAGGTGACCCAGGTTCGCCATCCCGTCTCCCTCGATCAACTGCCAGGCGGCGAGCTTCCCGTTCTGGACGCCATCGCGTCGGACGTGGTGACCGCTGCGGGGGATTCCGGCGGCCCGCTGGTCAACCATGCCGGCCAGGTCATCGGGATCAACACATATGTCAGCCCCGCCAACGGCGCCGACGCCAACACATCGACGACTGGCCCGCCCGCCAACTCCGTCGGGCCATCTGGATTCGCGATCCCCGCGGTGCAGGCGCGCTCGGTCGCCGAGGATCTGATTGAACATGGCTCGGTCCCACACGGCTATCTCGGCCTGGGCGCAAAAACTGCGACTGACTCCAGTGCCACCACACGGGAAAATGGAGCAGAGATTGTAACGGTCGCCAGCGGTGGCGGCGCGGAGAAGGCGGGGCTGAAGGTTGGTGACGTCATCACTGCGATCGAAGGGCACACGATCACCAACACGCCGGCTCTGCTTGCGGCAATACACCAGTACCGCATTGGCGACCAGGTGACCGTTCAGGTCAAGGGCAGGGTGGGCACTATCACGGTCACCCTGGGTCCGAAGTCCTGACGGGTGTCTCGGAGCAACGAAGACGTCGATCGGCGGCGGGTCGCTGACGCTCACACTTCTGCCAGGCGTTCCCCATCGAGCGGGGTCAGGTCAAGTCCGGTGGCGGGGAGGGCGGCGCGGATCCGGGCGGCGAGCAGCTCCCAGTCGGGCAGACGGGCCGAGGTGGTGCGGTAGGCGAGACCGACCCGGCGGTGCGGGGCGGGACGACGGAACGTGGCGACGGCCAGGCCCCGACCCTCACCGACCTCGACCGGAACCGCCGCGGCGGGCAGCAACGTGAGGCCGAGGCCACCCGCGACCATCTGGACGATGGTGGACAGGCTCGCCGCACGCAGCGCCGTGCGTTCCCGGGCACCGGCCTCGTGGCAGACATCCAGCGCCTGGGCGCGGAAGCAGTGACCGTCCTCGAGCAGGAGCAGCTCCTGGCTGCCGAGCGCCGCGACCGGCAGCGAACTTCCCCCGGCCAGTGGATGGGCAGCGGCGGTGACCAGGACGAACTCCTCGTCATAGAGCGGGATCTCGCCGATGCCGGGTTCGTCGTTGGGCAGCGCGAGCAGCGCGAGGTCGAGCGCGCCGCCGCGCAGCTCGGCCAGCAGGGTCTCGGTCTGCGCCTCCCGCAGCCGCAGCGGTGGGGTCCGGCCACCAGCATCCGCACCGCCGTCGCCGCGCAGCGCGGGCAGCAGGCGGGGCAGCAGGTAGGGGGCGATGGTCGGGATGACGCCCAGGCTCAGATCTCCGGCGAACGGCTCCCGGGCTCGCAGCGCCACCTCGGTCAGGTCGTCCACGGCGCCGAGCACGACCCGGGCGCGGCGGACGATCTCCTCGCCGACACCGGTGAGCAGCACGCTGCGCGTGGTGCGTTCGACCAGGCTCACCGCGAGGGTGCGTTCGAGGGCGGCGACCGCACTGGACAGGGTGGGCTGGCTCACGTGCAGCGAGGCCGCGGCCCGACCGAAGTGACGGTGGTCGGCGACGGCCACCAGCGCACGAAGCTGGGTCACCGTGGGCTGCGGGCTAGCCATAGAATGAGGCTATCAAAACTGCGGAACTTTTCGATTTTACTTCTCAGTTGTTGCTGACGAGAGTGGGCCACGTACCGGATCTCTCCCCGGGGCCCTGCCCCACAGCGGCTCGCGCCCCGCCCGGCGCCACCCGCGCCCGGCAGGCCCCACCTCGAAAGGAGCACGCGGACGTGCTGACCGTCGGCGACACCTTCCCCAGCTATGACCTGATCGGCGTCGTGAGCAGCGACCCGGACACCGCCTTCGTCCAGGAGTCGTCCACCAGCCGCGCCGGCAAGTGGCGCGTCGTGTTCTTCTACCCGAAAGACTTCACCTTCGTCTGCCCGACCGAGATCGCCGCGTTCGGCCGCATCAACGACGAGTTCGCCGACCGGGACGCGCAGATCCTCGGCGTCTCCACCGACAGCGAGTACGTCCACCTGGCCTGGAAGCAGAACCACCCCGATCTCACCAACCTGCCGTTCCCGCTGCTCGCCGACCTGAAGAAGGAGCTCACCGCCGGCGCGGGCGTGCTCGGTGACGACGGTGTGGCGCAGCGGGCGACCTTCGTCGTCGACCCCGACAACGTCATCCAGTTCGTCATGGTCACCGCGGGCAGCGTCGGACGGAATCCGGCCGAGGTGCTGCGGGTGCTCGACGCCCTGCAGACCGACGAGCTGTGCCCCTGCAACTGGCAGAAGGGGGAGGCGACGCTCGGCAGCGCGGCCCCGGCCCCGCAGCCGGTCGGTGTCTGATGTCCGTCGCCCGACTGCGGGAGCTGCTCCCCGACTACGCCCGTGACCTGCGGCTGAACCTGGGTTCGGTGACGAGCCAGTCGCAGCTGTCCCCCCGGCAGCTGTGGGGGTCGGTGCTGGCCGCGGCGATCGCGAGCCGCGGGCGCACCACGCTCGCCGAGCTCGAACCCGAGGCGGTGCAGCACCTCGACCCGGCCGCGGCCACCGCGGCCCGCACCGCCGCCGCGGTGATGGCGATGAACAACATCTACTACCGGACGCTGCACCTGCTCGAGGACCCGGAGTACTCCCGGCTGCGGGCGGGTCTGCGGATGAACGCGCTGGCCAACCCCGGTGTGGACAAGGTCGACTTCGAGCTGTGGTCGCTGGCCGTCTCGGCGGTCAACGGCTGTGGACGCTGCCTGACCGCGCACGAGCACGAGCTGCGCGAGCGGGGGGTGGCCCGCGAGATGATCCAGGAGGCGATCCGGGTCGCCGCCGTCGTCCATGCCGTCGCGGTCACGCTGGAGGCGGCGGAGACCTCCGCCGCGATCACCTCGACCATCTGACTCGAGGATCGGCGCGCCCAGCGACCGGCCAGCCCCACGCGTCGACCGAGCTCGAGAACCGCTTGTCACGGTCCGTGGTCCGGTGCCCCAGCAGTGGGCGCCGGACCACCGCTCGTTCTCGACCGCGGGGCGCCTTGTTTCCTGGTCTGTCGACCATCCGGGCGGCCGCCGTCCAGCCGACGACAGCGCGTAGCCATCGCTGCGACCGGGCAGACTGGTCGACCGGATCGCAGCTCGGACGGGCAACCCTGAGGCCGCGCATCGCTCCCCCGGACGCCTCCCGACAGAGACAACGTCCGCGCAGGTCAGACTGCACCTAACCGCCGGGCAAACCGAGCGGACAGCCAGCGGAGGCGGCCAAAGCGAGCAGCTCGGTACCCGGATGACACATCGGGCGCTACATCTACTCTGCGTAACAATCTGCGTATTACAGCGTGGTACTCCCACGCCCCCCAGGGGCAACCTCTCCAGTGCACTGCCACAATGCGACCTTGTAAGCACGGTTGGTAGCCAATTGTTTGCAGCGGCTACGGGCCACCTATCAATGGTCACGCTCAGGCAGCCACGTCGAACCGGGACAGGCAGCCGTCACCAGGGGGAACAAAAGTATGACGCTTACGCCGTCCGCAGATCTCACGACGTCCCGCGTCGCGCCACATCCGGTGCGCCTGAGCCGTGGCACCACCGCGGAGGGGACCGCCACCAGGGCCATCACCCGCGGGCTGGGGGGCCCGCTGCTGGCGGCGAACCGGGTTGGTCAGCACGTGCGGGTACCCAAGACCGCCGAACTCGTCGCCGCCCACCTACGCCGCCAGATCGTCCGCGGCGAACTCCACGAAGGCGACGCCCTACCCCCCGAAGCCGTCCTCATGGAACAGTTCGGCGTCTCCCGCCCCACCCTGCGCGAAGCCTTCCGCGTCCTGGAATCCGAAGCCCTCATCAGCGTCCGCCGCGGCGCCCACGGCGGCGCCCGCGTCCACACCCCCGGCGGCGACGTCGCCGCCCGCTACACCGCCCTCGTCCTCGAACACCAACACACCACCCTCGCCGACATCCACACCGCCCACACCCACCTCGAAACCACCACCATCCGCCTGCTCGCCACCACCATCACCGACACCCACCTCACCACCCTCACCCACCACCTCACCACCACCACCCACCTCCTCGACACCCCCAACCCCGACCCCCACACCCTCCACACCCACCACCAGCACTTCCACACCCTCCTCCTCACCCCACCCCCCCACACCACCCCCGCCAACCACACCCTCACCATCCTCACCACCATGATCCGCCACATCCTCGACGCCACCACCCCCGACACCCTCACCCCCGACACCCTCACCCCCGACCTCGACACCCTCCACCACCACCACACCACCCACCAGCAACTCCTCACCCACCTCACCAACCACGACCCCGACACCGCCGCAACCCACTGGCACCACCACCTCACCCACACCCCCCACACCCCCCACCACCCCACCACCCCCCTCGACCTCCTCGGCGAATAACACCGGCCAGGCCGAGGAAGTCGGCGCGGGCGGCCGGGTGCGTGGCCGTCCGTCCGCGGTGCGGGTGGGCCGCCTCGAGATCCCTGTACGCTCGCCCGCATGAGTTCTGGGCGGGTACGGGTCCGGTTCGCGCCGTCTCCCACCGGCATCTTCCATGTCGGTGGAGCGCGGTCGGCGCTGTTCAACTGGCTGGTGGCACTGCGCGCCGGCGGTGACTTCGTGCTGCGTGTCGAGGACACCGACGCCTCCCGCAACCGGCCGGAATGGACCGACGGCATCATCAGTGCCCTCGACTGGCTGGGCATCAGTCCCGGTCGGTACGAGGGCCCGGTCCTGCAGTCGTCCCGGGCACAGGCCCACCGGGACGCCGCCGCCCGGCTGCAGCAGGCCGGCCTGGCCTACTTCTGCGACTGCACCCGCGAGGTGCTGGCCGAGCGCACCGGCAACCCCCAGCGCGGTTACGACGGCCACTGTCGCGACCGCGGCCTGGCGGCCGGCCCCGGCCGGGCGCTGCGTTTCCGCACTCCCGACGAGGGTGTGACGGTCGTGCGGGACCTCATCCGCGGTGAGCCGCAGTTCGCCAACGACACCCTCGAGGACTTCGTCGTTGCCCGCGCCGACGGCTCGGCGGTGTTCCTGCTCGCCAACGTCGTCGATGACCTGGAGATGGGCATCACCCATGTCATCCGGGGCGAGGAGCACCTGCCGAACACCCCCAAGCAGCAGCTGCTGTGGACGGCGCTCGGCGCGCCGGAGCCGCCGGTGTGGGCGCACGTTCCCGTCATCGTCAACGAGAAACGGCAGAAGCTGTCCAAGCGGCGCGACAAGGTGGCGCTGGAGTCCTATCGGGACGAGGGCTATCTGCCCGCCGCGATGAAGAACTACCTGATGCTGCTCGGCTGGGCGCCCCCCGGCGACGAGGAGATCGTTCCCTGGGAGACGATCGAGACAACCTTCGACCTGGCCGACGTCAAGCCCTCCGCGGCCTTCTTCGACGAGAAGAAGCTGCGGTCGTTCAACGGCGAGTACATCCGGGCCCTCACGCCGGACGAGTTCACCATCGCCGTGCGGCCGTGGCTGACCGGTCCGGCAGCACCGTGGCCGTCCGACGCGTTCGATCCGAAGGTCTTCGCCGCCGTGGCCGAACTCGCCCAGTCCCGCCTGTCGGTGCTCGCCGAGATCGTGCCGATGGTCGACTTCCTCTTTCTGGCGGACGCGCCGGTGGACGACGCGGCCTGGGCGAAGGCGATGAAGGGGCCGGCGGCGGCGCTGCTCGCCGACGTCGACGAGCACTTCGCCACGGTCGAGTGGGCGGCGGATGCCCTGAAGACGGCGCTGACCGAGATCGGTGAACGGCACGGCCTGAAACTCGCCAAGGCCCAGGCCCCCGTCCGGGTGGCCGTGACCGGCCGTTCCGTCGGCCTGCCGCTGTTCGAGTCCCTTGAGCTCCTCGGCCGCGACACCACCCGCGCCCGCCTCGCCGCCGCCCGTGCCCGCCTCGCCGCCGACGCGGCCACCGCCTGACCGGCGTCACGGCCGCTGCTTTCCGACCTACCGGGTTTCCGACCTACCGGGGCACGTGCTGGAAACAGCCGACGGGCAGCAGAGTGAACCGGGTCGGAAAAAGTTGGCCGTCACGGTCGTGGAGCCGAAACATATCCGGGAAAAGCTGAGCCCGGGTCACGGCTGGGACGGGCCGCGACCCGGGCTGGGCGCACCCACCGAAGGTCGGGGTCACCTCCGCCGGGTGAAGCTGGTCGGCCGGAACGACGCGGAGCGGCACCGTTGCGCCGTGGCCTCGGGAGTTCCAGTGCCGCTCCCGCGTCGAATCCGACAGACACAGCACATCTCCCGCGACCTAAAGGATTCTTAAGATCAACGAAAGACAAGCTGTGAACCCGTCATCACCGTTCGCCAAATAAGCGAACGCAATCCGTCATATCGCCCGCATGCGCCACCCCTGGCAGGCACCACCCACCGGGCGGTACGTCGCCACCGACTCAGGGCTCGTCGTAGCCGCGGGAGGCGGCTCCACGCGGAACGCGCTGGCGGGGACGCAGCGCCCCCCACTCGTCGGCCCAGGCCGCCAGCGGCTCGATGACCCCCTGCAGGCGCCGACCGTGGGCGGTCAGCCGGTACTCGCCGGCCTCGTCCACCTCGACGATGCCGCCCTCGCGCAGTTCCCGCAGCCGCTGAGTGAGCTGCGCCTGCGGAGCGTCCAGTCGGGCGGCAAGCGTCCGGAACGACTCCGTCCCGGTCCGCAGCTGCCAGTAGACCCCCAGCGCATACCGACGCCCCAGCAACTCCACCAGAGCGGCCAGCGCCGCCGGCACCCCAGCCGTGTTCGGCGCCCCGTCGCCGCCCGCCCCCTCGGCGCCACCCGGCGTCCCCGCCCCGGCCCGACTCCCGCGCCGCCCACCGCCTCGCCCACTTGAACTCAACGGATACCCATCCCCTGATCGCGATCCCAGCAATGCCCGGATGGCAGGAATCCGGCATCCGGACTCCCCGTCCCCGTTCCACCGCCGCCCGCACCCGCCGCCCCGCCCACCACCTACCCCTCGCCAGGTGCCCACGTGCCCACGTCCGCGATCACGGTGTTCCGCGGAACCGTCGGCCCCGAGACGGACCCCGCCCATGCCGTCCATGGCGGTGGCCACGAAGCGTGCAGAGCTCCAGCAGGAGCGCAAGGGCATGGATGCGCCCGGGTGGCGCGGCTCGCAGCGGACTCGGTCAGTGGGCGCTCACCGAGCTGACACCGTTGGAGCTATGTGCCGCCAGCGGGCGGAACGGGAGCGTCCTGGGCGATTCGGTTCCGGCCCCGAGCAGGCCGCGCACCCGCTGGAAGGCCGCTCCCGCCTGTGCGGAGACCAGCCCGGCGGCCCCCTGGAACTCCGGTCGCTCACGGATCTCCCGCGCCTGCCGCATGATCGCGTCGTAGTGCTCCCGCCCAGCCCGGGCGCCGAGGACATAACCGACGCCGAGCGCGGCGACGACGCCGGGCCTGATCCGCATGGTGCCTCCCAGATGACCGAGGGATGTGCCGGCAGTGATCCACTGGACGGCTGACGTTGGGACGCCAGATCGATTCCTACCCCACACACAGGATGGCCCGAACCTCAGGTAGGCTTAGGACGTCAGGTGCTACGGCATCCGATCCCGTGTAGCTCAATTGGCAGAGCAGCCGGCTGTTAACCGGCAGGTTATAGGTTCGAGTCCTATCGCGGGAGCATCTGCCCAGATCGGGCCATTGATCGACAATCAGATCAAGATCGAATGTGCGAAGTACCCGCGGAGGACTGCACACCCGATCCCACCGGCGCGGCGGTCCTCATACTCGGTCCCGATCATCAGGGCCATCGGCAACACGAGATCATCCGACGGCCCGGGATCGGCATGTCCCGATCGTCGACGTCGGCTACCCACGCGGCGACGTCCGCGCGCAGATCCGCCTCGTCCCGCCGCTCGAGACCGAGCAGGGCCCCGGAGACCACATGCAGCGGCCGGGTGTATCAGGAGACGCCGATCGACGCCGTGTCCACCTCGACGGCGCCGGGCGCACCGGTCCGACGTCGCTGTCGGGCGTGGGCGTAGCCGACCAGGCCGAGCAGCAGCGCCAGCAGGATCGTCGACGACCCGAGGGTGCCCAGGGCAAGCCCACCCTTGGCGACCGGCTTGGTCAGGAAGTCGCCGGCGGTCGCGCCGAGGGGACGGGTGAGCACGAAGGCAAGCCAGAACAGCAGCACGTTCGACACCGCCGGGTGGTAGCGCAGCGCGAGCAGCAGGGCCAGCAATCCGACGATCAGCAGCGCACTTCCCGCGTAGCCGAGGCCCGAGCTGTCCGCGAGGAAGTCACCCATCGAGGTGCCGAGTGTGTTCGACACCAGGATCGCCGACCAGAAGTACGTCTCGCCACGTAGCGTGTCGATCCTGCCGATCGCGAAGGGCAGTCCACTGCGCCGCCAAGCCACGAAGATGGCGACCAGCAACGCGGACAGGATGGCGGCACCCACCGGGTACCCCAGGCCGAGGCCCTGCGGCCCCCAGCCCAGCGAGTCGGTTCCCGCAGCCAGGTACTTCCCACTGGCATCGCGGTTCATGAAGTCGGAGATCGTGGTGCCCGCGGTGCTGGTGGACAGGATGACCATCCAGTAGAAGAACGGGTGGTAGGACCGCGCCCGCAACTGCACGGCCAGCGTGACCACGAAGACGAGGACGAGGACCACCGTGGTCAGAAAATAGCCGAGGCCGAGGGTCTGGGCGAGCAGGTCACCTGCCGTCTCGCCCAGGGTCGTCGCCGCGACCTTCATGACCCAGAACGCGAACGTGATCTCCGGAAGCTTCTTCACGGCATACCGGACATCCATGGCCCGATCCGTTCCAACCCTGTTCTCCAGCCCGGCCACAGAACCTCCCACACACGCGCTTCTCGGGAAATCTCGCGCCTTGGCGCCACACCCGGATCCCAAGAATCCCAGATATCCATTGCGGAAGGTAGGAGCACTCGGATGTGAGCACGGTGTGAGCGAGATGCCGTGCCGATCACGTCGGCCGTGCCCCGTATTGGTACAACGAGACGGTCGCATTACCGGCCAGGCGGCGAAGAAACACGTCGGGGTGTCGTTCGGTCGCTGTGCCGCGGATCAGACGGATCCGGCCCGATCCAGCACCGCGGCCAGTGGCGGTAGGCAGACGGCGGCCAGGAAGACGGCAAGCAGCCATCCCGCGAGTACGTCCGTGGGCCAGTGGACGCCGAGATAGACCCGGCTGGCACCCACCGAGATCGCCCACAGGCCCGGAAGGACCACGGCCGCGACCCGGGTGGCAGGGCGCCCGGCCCGGCGGTGGAGGATCACGGCCACACCGATGGCCACCAGCGTCGAGGTGGTGGTGTGCCCGGACGGGAAGGCATGGCCCGACGGATGAGTGATCCAGTCGGCGGCCGGGGGGCGTGCTCTGTCCACCAGGGCGGCCAGGCCGATCCGGAGCGCTTGCCCCACCAGCAGCGCCGCCATCCCGATCAGGGCTCCCGGCCACCAGCGCCAGGGCCAGGGCCGCCGGGGTGCCAGGGCGCCGCCGGCCGCGGCCAGACCGTAGGGGCAGATCCCGACCCCACTCCGCGTCGCCGCCACGGCGATGTCGGTCAGCGCACGACCGCGATGGTCGAGGACCCATCGATGGCAGGCGGTGTCCAGCGCGAACGGGGCGCCGCCCCTGAGCAGAACAGCGCACAGCAAAGCCGCGAGGAGCAGGCCCGACACGGCGATGACAATGCGGCGAAACGTCGCCACGTGGGTCACGAGAGCACATGGTAGGAGCCGGTACGTGTGAAAACGATGTGACCTTTCCGGTCTTTTCGTCCGGCCTGGTCGCGTCGGTTCACCACCCGACGACAGGGCCGACCCGGCACGGCGCACGCCGCGTTCCTCGAACCCCGACGTGGGTCAGGAAAAGACGACTCTCACCAAACCCCTGCCCGTTCTCGGGCCGAGCTGCCGGCAGGTGCCTGAATCCCCCGGGCAGCCGCGCACGCAGCGGTGCGGATCGGGGCACCGCACAGATGTGCCTCGACGGCCGGAGCTGACATCCGGCCGGTCGGCCCCGATGGGACGAACGCCGGCCCTGACCCGGACCGCGTCTTCGACGTCCGACGTGGACCACCATCCGGATTTCGAGAACCGACACCGGGTATCTGAGTGCTCGTGAGCGTGCGCGAGGCAGCGCCGAAGGGCCATGGCGGCCCCGGCGGCCGGGTACCCGTGCGATCGGGCCACCATGGTCCGCGGCTGCCGACGCGCGGCGAGGTGGCCCGCCAGTGCGCGCGGGCGTCGCACTGGCCACTGCCGGCAGCGGGACGGACGCGGGAGCGCTGGTCGGCCCTGGCCGCCCTGGCCGCCACCGACCTTGTCACCGCCCGGCTGGTGGAGGCCCATGCCGACGCGGCGGCCATCCTCGCCGAGCTGGCCGGGCCGACCGAGCCGGCCCAGCCCCCGGCGACCCGCTGGGGAGTCTGGGCCGCCGAGGCACCGGGGCATGTGGTCACCGCCCGCCACGTCGCTGACGGATGGCGCCTGGCCGGGACGAAGCAGTGGTGTTCGGGCGCGACCCTGCTCACCCACGCCCTGCTCACCGCCACGCCAGAGCCGGACGGGACCGACGGGGCGGCCGCCGGGCGGGCGTCGAAACGCAGGCTGTTCGCCGTGGCGCTCGACGACCCGGGGATACGGCCCGGCCCGCTCGACTGGGCGAGCGCCGGGTTGTGGGGCAGCGACACCCGCGCGGTCCGTTTCGCCGCGGTGGCGGCCCGGCCGATCGGTGGGCCGGGCGACTACCTGGACCGGCCCGGGTTCTGGGTCGGCGGCATCGGTGTCGCCGCCTGCTGGTACGGCGGTGCGACGGGGGTTGCCGACCCGTTGCGCCGGCGGGTTGCCGCCGGCGGCGACCCGCACGCGACCGCGCATCTGGGCGGGGTCGACGTGGCCCTGGGG
>NZ_JAMQQG010000011.1 GCF_023716925.1 Frankia sp. R82 | reverse complement strand
ATGTCGGTGATCTCATGCCGACCAACCATGGATCATGAAGCCTACCCGGCAGTCAAGATCCACGAGAAACTGCCTAGGCGGAGCTGCGGGAACGCCGGATGGGCGGGCCGGGTGCGCGCGAGGCCTACCAGGCGACCAGACCGGCCTTCGAGTGCGTCTCGGTCACGTCTCCTTCGTCGTCCGGTGCATCTCCGGCATCCTGGCCGGGCTCCAACGGTTCCGCGGAACCGTTCTCGTGCGATTTCGTAGGCGGTCGGGCCGCAGCTGCGGACGACCACGAAGAAGTCATCATCACGCGCGCCGGCCACGAGCCGGTCGTCATCGAGTCCCTGGACGACTACCAGTCCCTCAAGGCGACCGTCTACCTGCTTTGCAGCCTGGAGAACGCACGCAGATTGGCGATCTCCATCGACAGGCTCGAGAGCGGTGGCGGAGTCGTCCGAGATCAGGCCGAGTGAGGCCCGGGAGGACCGACTGCCTTGGCCGGGCGCTGCCAACGCCTGGCCAAGGCCGCCGATGTTCCCCTGTACCCCGTCAGGCGCACTGACCGGAGCGGGGTCCGGTCACCGTGTTGCCCGACTGGCGCAGGGTCGGCTGGTTGCCGGTGCAGCTCAGCGGGCCGCTGACCCGGTTGCCGGTGAACGACGGGACGTCGCTGCCGGGCACCGGGCCGGTGCCGCTGTTGTCGTTGATCCGCACCGGTCCGGTGACCGTGGTGGCGGCGACGGTCAGGCCGCCGCGGTTGGCCTCGACCGTCAACGGCCCGGAGATCGTGTTGCCGGCGCAGGCGGACGGGTTGCCGAGCTGGACGTATCCGCTGGTGGCGTGGATCGACACCGGGCCGGAGATGGTCGCCCCGCAGGCGGTGATCGCCAACGCCCCGTCCGCACTCACCGGACCGGAGATCGTGGCACCGGTGACGGCTAGTGCACCCCCGGCCCGCACGGTGACCGGCCCACTCTGGCGACCCCCGGCGCCCAGGCACAGCGACTGGCCGGCGGCGACCGTCAACGGTCCGCTACGCGCGCTGGTCAGGCAGGGCTGGCTGAAGCCGACCGTGACGGTGGTGGCGGCCGCGCTCTGGCTCGGCGCATGGGCCGCGTCACCGCTGTAGGTGACGGTGACCGGATGTGGCCCGGGCTGCAGACCACCGACCGCAAGGGTGGCCTGTCCGCCGTCGAGCATCGCGGTGCCCAGGGCGGCGGCGCCGTCGAGGAAGGTGACGGTGCCGGTGGGCGTGCCCGCGGCCGGATCGGTGGTGACGGTTGCGGTCAGGGTGACGGCCTGACCGAACAACGGGGTGGCCGGGCTCGCGGAAACAGTCACCGCGCTCCCCCAGCGGAACGCCACGACCGCCCGGCCGTTGCCGTGGTTGACGCCGCCGGTCAGGGCCACGTCGGTGAGGGACGGCGCGGCATAGCCGCTGCCACCGCCACCACCAGCGCCGTAGAAGTTACCCGGGTCGCCGCCGCCCGATCCGCCGCCGCCGCCCCGGTAGCCGCCACCGCCACCACCGCCACCGTTGCCGCCGCCACCGCCGTTGCCGCCGGGGCCGCCGCTGCCCGGGTTGGGCTGGCTGTTGGCCGGGTCGATGTCGCTGCCGGCGATGCCGGGGCCGCCCTTCGCCGAGTTCGGGCTGCCGGTGCCGTGCGCGCTCTGGCTGGCACCACCACCGGCGAGGCCCGAACCGGCCGGACCGCCGCCCTGGCCGCCGTCCTGGCCGACGAGCCCGCCGCCGTCACCGCCGTGCAGCAGCGGCCCACCGTTGCCGGCCCCGCCACCACCACCGGCCACGAGGATCCGGTCGTCCGCACCGATGGCGCCGATCCGGACATCCGAGCCGCCACCACCGGCGCCGCCACCACCGTGCGCGCCGCCGCCGCCGGCGCCGTGCCCGGTGCCACCCAGGCGGGCGAACTCGCCGTGGCGGGAGGTCCCCGGCACTCCGGCGGCGCCGGTCGTGATCTGCAGAACCTGCCCAGGCCGGACGGCGACGGTGGCATGGCTCTGGCCACCGAGCCCGCCGGGAGCACCGTCGTTGACCGGGTTCGGTGCGACGTACCCGGCGGCGCTGCCCCCCTCACCGCCGAACAGGTCGATGGTCACGCTGGTCACGCCGGCCGGCACGGTGAAGGTGTCCGTCCCCGGCTGGCCGTAGCCGCATGCCGGCGCCCCGGCCGAGGTCGTCAGCGCTCCGGTCGTCCCGCAGGGGGACGAACTCGGCGCCGGATCAGCCGCCGCCGCCGGACTGACGACGGCCGCCCCCGTGACCGCGGCCAGCACACCGACCGCGCCGACCACGAGAAGGTGTCCCGCTCTGGTCCGCCGGCGGACGTCTCGGCTGGACGGTGACGAAGCCGACCGGGGCGGCGGGCAGGGCTGCTGGACGGGCCGAGATGGTTGGGGGGATGACGGCGCGGCGCGCCGGGAGTGTCGTGCGGGCATGCAAGTCGACTCTTTCGGGCGGTGGGACGTACGGAATCCTGGACGTGGGCCTACGGACGCGTGGGCCTACGGACGCGCGGTGGCTGCCGGGGTCAGACGCCGTCGTCGGCGCACAGCACCCAGGCATCGGTGTAGGTGCTCGGCGAGCTTGCGCCGCCGGTGTGGCTGAAGGCGGTCCAGTACGCGGCGGTGGTCGTCCCGTTGGCTACCGGGCTGCCGGTGGAGCCGCTCGGGAAGCTGCCGTTGAGGTGGGTGCCGCCCGAGCCCGGGCCGGTGAAGTCGGTCGTGGTCACGCTGCCGCCGCTGACCGCCGCGCCGCCGCTGATCAGCCTGCCGTCCGAACCGCCGCAGCCGACGGTGGCGGTCTGCCCGGTGGTGGCCGAGGTCGGGCCGCTCACCTCGGCGAAGCGCACCTTCACCGTGACCCCGCTGACGTTGATGCCGCTACCGCTGCAGATCGCGTAGGCGTAGGTGGTGTTGCCGACGTTGCCACCGCCGCCGTTCCAGCCGACCGCGCTCCAGGCGTTCGGGTTGGTCGCACCGTCGGCCGCGGCCCTGGCGCCGTAGCTGTGGGCCGCATCGTTGAAGGTCGGGAAGCTGGCGATCGGCTTGATGCTGCCGATGCTCGCCGGCGTGCTGCGCGCGCCGCCGCCGAGCAGCACCGTGTTCGCCGGGCAGACCGCGGTGACCAGGCCGACCGTCGAGGCCGTCGTCGGGCCGGCGACCTTGTTCATCACGACCTGCGTGTGGTTGATCAGTGTGCTGGTCAGGCAGGTCGCGTATGGCGTGGTGGAGAACGCGGCGTCGGTCGCCCCACCGGTGCCGCCGATACCGAGCCAGTGGGTGACGTCCGTGTCGACGACGCCAGTGGAGCCGGTGTACTCGGAGCTGCCGTTCGAGCTCGGCGAGGAGCCCATGACGTGGTTGCCGTTCGACGCTGTTCCGGTACCGATCGCCTGGTCGACCCCGCCCCCGGCGATCAGCCCACTGGCGCAGTCCGCGTGGGTGGAGATCTCGGCGAAGGTCGCGCTGGGGCCGCTGGTTGCCCCGGGCGTCCGGACGGTGAGGCTCACCGAGTTCGCGTGCGCCGCGCTGGGAGCAGCCACGACCACGGCAGCACACAGCAGTGTGGTCGCGCCCGCCACTCCAGCCGCGCGGACAGTGCCGCGGAACGTGGGACGGTCGGCGGGCAGGGCCGTGGGCCTGTTGGGAAAGCGGGCAGGGCGCGGCAACCGTGGCATGGTCGGGTCTCCCTCGGTCTGGTTTTCGCGAGTGGTCGTGATGGGACGGTCCGGGCTGCACACAGGCATCCGGCAGCACCGAAGTACTGGCGGGAGTGAGGTGGCAGCTCCGTTGCGGCCCACTCGACGGGAAACGCGCGGCCAAACGCACCGGGTGCCCTCGCGGGACCGACGCGCACTCGGCGTCAGCTCGGGTTACAAAGCTGCAGAGAGCCCCCCTACGCTGCACGCAGATGCGGACTCTAGCAGCTGGAACGCTCTCACATGCGGAATCTTCGGCGCTTTTTGCCCAGCACCTACGCCCCCCGGTGATTTTTCGGCGAAAGGGCCGCCAGGTGGACGCATGGTAGTGACGTCGTTATCTTTCGCGAACAGGGTCGGCGGCCGGATCCGACAGATCAGTGCACCGAGATCTGCCCCTGCCGCACCGGTGGCGCGGGGTCCTTCCCTGCTCCGGCAGTGGGTGGGATGAGCTCGGGGGTCAGGATCGCGGCAAGCAGTCCTGGGAAGCGGACATCGAGGTCTTCGTAACGGATGGTGACGATGCGGCGGCGGCCGTCCACCGTCGTCGTGGTGAGGCCGGCCTCGCGCAGGACGCGGTAGTGATGGGAGATCGTCGGCGGGGTCACCTCGATGCCGGCGGCGATGGTGGCACAGTCGATCGGGTCGCCGTGGGCATAGATCGAACGCATCAGCGTGAGGCGGACCGGATCAGCGAGGGCGGCCAGCACCGTGACCAGATTGATCGAGTCACGGCCTGGCTGCGGGAGCTGACGTGCCATCCCCGACCCCCTCCCCTGCCCCTGCGATTACGAAGGGCCACCCGACGATTCCAACACTTTGACATCCATCGAAGTGAACTCTACCCTCACACTGTGACGATTCGACAAGCATCGAACGACACCGTCGGCGACGAGACGACCGCGTCGGGGGGCGGCGGCGCACCTGCGCCGTCGGCCACCACGGCGGCCACCACGACCGCCAGCCGCGAACCCGGGACCGCGGCAACCCTGGCGGTCGCTCCGGCGAGCGGTGGCGCTCCGGCCGGTGGGCTGCGGGGATGGCAGCTGGGGGTGCTGGCCGCGGGAACGTTCACGCTCGGGGTGGACGGGTTCGTGCTCAGCGGGCTGCTGCCGTCGATCTCGAGGGACCTGTCCGTCGGGGTGTCCACGGCGGGGCAGCTCACGACGATCTTCTCGATCACCTATGCGGTCGCGTCCCCCGTCGTCGCAACGCTCACCGGACGTTACGACCGGCGGGTGCTGCTCGGCGGCGGGCTCGTGTTGTTCCTGCTCGGGATGGTCGCCCAGGCGCTCGCGCCGTCCTACGCCGTGATGGCCACCGGGCGGGCGTTCGCCGCGGTCGGGGCGGCGGCGTTCCAGTCAAACGCGTACATCATGGCCGGGGTGCTCGCCGGCGCGGAACGACGCGGGCGGGCGCTGGCCGCGGTGACGGCGGGGACGTCCCTGTCGACGGTGCTCGGGGTTCCGTTCGGAGTGCTGATCGGGCAGTGGTTCGGCTGGCGGACGGTGCTGTGGATCATCACGGGGCTCGCGGCACTGACGGCGCTGTGCGTACTGCGGCTGCCGGCGGCCCACGTGCCGCAGACGTCGATGCGGACCCGCCTCGGTGTGCTGACGCGCACGCCCGTGCTGCTGGTGCTACTCACGACGGTCGTCCTGGTCGCCGCGCCGATCATGCTCATCACCTACCTGCCCGTCGTCCTGGACATGGACAGCACCGACACCAGCCTGGTGCTGGTCCTGCTGGCGTTCGGCGCTGGCAGCCTGATCGGCAACCGGGTGGTGGGGCGACTGGTCGACAGCCGCGGCGCGCTGCCCGTCCTGCTGCTCGGCGCCGGCGGGATGACCTGCGCGTTCACCGTGCTGATCGGCACACAGGCCTGGTATGGCGCGGCGATGGTCACGATGTTTGCCGTCGGCGCCTTCCAGGGGCTGTCCATCACCCCACAGCAGCACCGGCTGTTCGTCGTCGCCCCGGACGTCTCCGCCGTCGCCCTCGGCCTCAACGGCTCCGCCATCTATGCCGGTGCCGCCGTCGGCGCGGCGCTGGGCGGCCTGACCGTCGACCTCTCCGGCGCCTCCACCATCCCGGCCGCCGCCGCCCTGCTCGGCGCCGCCGCCTTCGTCTACAGCACCCTGTCCGCCCCCGAACGCCGCCAGGACCGTCAGGGCCGCCCCGCCGGCTCACCTGCGCACCCGGCCGAGGGTGCGGGAGTCACACTGCCGCATCCCAGCACGCCGACCATGCGCACCAGACCGTCTAAATAGGGCAAATACGACCTTAACGTATCAATCCCCCACATCCTCACCTCCAGCACTCCACCATCCGCACCACAGTCGACCGCGGCGTGAACCGCGCACGCCGCCTCCACAACCGTTCTGCCCACGGAGCATCAACCCGTTGCGGCGATATAACCGATATGGGCAAGCGGTGCCACGAGTCGAGGCGACGAGCCTTCGACAGGCAGCTGGATGCCACCACCGGGTCTCACCCAATGGGGGCAATCGCTAGCACGTGAGCACCCCCCTCGAGAGCACACCTCCGAGCCGGACTCCGGGTAACGGTCAGCTAACACAAAGATGTCCGAATCGGTTGACAGCGGGGCGGGGAGCCTCGATCGGAGTCAGCGCCGACGAAGCAGACCGATATTGACCGTTGGCACTTGGGCCCACGGTGGTAGCGACCACAGCAGACAACCAACTTCGGGAAGCACTGTCGTCTAGGATGACGACCTGACCGCACGCTGGCCAGGAGATTCGTCAAGATCCGACGAGAAGGAGCGACTGGTAGCGTCGATCGACGACGTTGGGATAGCTGATGCTGATCCGCTTTCAGGTGACGAACTTCCGATCGATCCTCAGTACAGCCGAGCTGTCCATGATCGCGGTAGACCAGGATCGCGACGAGGTGCGCCCCGCCGAGCTACTCGGCGAGAGTCTGCTGACCGTGGCCGCAATATTCGGGCCGAACGCGTCCGGAAAATCCAACGTCATCGCCGCCTTCACCTGGCTTCGTGACGCGGTCCAGCACTCGCTCAGACTGTGGGACCGCGATATACCCATCGAATCCCACGCCTTTGGAAACGGCCCGGACACACCCTCGGAGTTCACTGTCGACCTGCTCGTCGGTGGCGTCAGATTCGAGTACGTACTGCAGCTTGACCGGACCATGGTCTACTACGAAGGACTTTTTCACTACCCCGAAAAGAAGCGTCGCAGAATCTTCGAACGTGAAGGTTCCGAACTCAAGTTGCAGCGTGGCCTGGGTGGTCTGTCGGGCACTCGCGAGCTGCTCACCGAGGCAACGCTCGCGCTCTCCGTGGCAGCTCGTTTCAAAGAGCCTCTCGTGTCCGACTTTGTCCGAACCCTGACGCGGGCGCAGACATTCGGCATGCCCCGGCGATCCCGGCTCGGACGGACCAGCGGCCGGTACCTGCCGGCAGCCCGATCCTCGATTCGCTGGTTTGACAACCAGGCCACCGCCACACAGCCCGCGCTCTTCGACGAGACAGACCTGCCGACCCCTGATCGAGATCTGGCGCTGGCTCTGCTTAGAATGGCGGACATGGGCATAGTCGACGTTCTCATCGACGAGGACGAGGTGCCAAGAGCGGGTGACCCCGGCTCCGTGCGGCTAATGCGCGGGGTCCGCCTCGTCCACGAGGCCGAGGAAGAGCAGATCCCGCTCGACTTCATCGCCGAGAGCCAGGGCACCCAGATCTGGTTCGATCTGATCGGGCCCGTACTGGTCGCGCTTCAGGCCGGCACGACCCTCCTCTTCGACGAACTGGACGCAAGCCTGCACCCGACCCTGACAGCACAACTGATCAGGCTCTTCCACGAGCGCGCCACGAACCCGAGGGGCGCCCAGCTCATCTTCGCGGCCCACAACACCAGCCTCCTCAACCACCTCAACCGGGACGAGGTCTGGTTCACCGAGAAGACCAGGGCGGGAGCGACCCGGCTGGGCGCGCTTGCCGAGTTCGCCGGCGAGCGGGTTCGCACGTCCCAGAACCTCGAGCGCGCCTACCTGCACGGCAGATTCGGCGCCGTGCCGGACGTCAACCAGACCGATCTCCTCCGTTCGCTTCGGCGCATTGGATAGCCTCGGTGGCCCCGAGAAGAGTGGGCTCCAGCCCCCTCAAACGAAAAACACAGGTGCGGCCCGAGAAGAAGACCTTTGTCATCTTCTGCGAGGGCAAGCTCTCCGAACCCGACTACATCAACGGTATAAAAAAGCTACCTCATGTGGCCGCCAATTCGGCAGTGAGCATCGAGATCGACCCCGAGCGTGGAGTCCCGCTGAAACTGGTCCAGCGGGCGATCGAGCGCAGCCAGGACCAGGAGATCGACGAGTGCCGGTGCGTCTTCGATGTGGAGTGGCCGAACAACCACCCGTACCTGAAGCAGGCGGTCAACCTAGCACGCCAGCGCCCGAAGATCAGAGTCGCCATCTCCAACCCCTGTTTCGAACTGTGGTTGATCCTCCACTTCGAAAGATACACCCGCTTCGCGAGCACCGACGATGTCGAGCGCCACAGCAAACGCCTGGACGGCCGGGCCGGAAAAGGGATCGATGCCGCGAAGTACATGCCGTTACGGGCGACGGCCATCGCCAACGCCCGCGCTCTCGACGCCCAGCACAAGCGAGACAACGCAGTTTTTCCCAGCAACAATCCATCGTCATCCATGACTGATCTGCTCATGGCCATCGACCATCAGCCGGGTGCGGGCGAGCTCGGACCTTCTCCACCGCAGGGGCACTGAAGCCACCACAGGGGCACTGACCTGGCGGCGGAGCTGCTGACGAACGATCGTGCCGAGCGTCATCGCCCATCGGGTGGCGCATCTCGCCGACGAAGATCAGGCTGCTTGGCCATGGTCACATCGGTGTAACCGTGGCACATACATGTGCCTTCTTTCGCCGGTTCGAGCGGTCGGCCATCATGAGAACCAATCGCGATGATCTCTGGTCGCGGGTAACTACGGTCGCCCTCGAGGAGTTTTCGTTCATGACCAGGTCGATGCCGCGCTGGCTGCCTCTCGCGGTGCTGTGCGCGGGCCAGATGATGATCGTTATCGATCAGAACATCGTGAACGTGGCGCTGCCCGCCGTGCAGCGCAGCCTGCACTTCTCGTCCGCGAGCCTGGTCTGGGTGGTCAACTCCTACGTCGTCCCGTTCGGTGGGCTGTTGCTGTTCGCGGGCCGGCTCGGTGATCTGATCGGCCGAAGGTCGGTCTTTGCCACCGGGGTGACGCTGTTCAGCGCCGCCTCGCTGTTGTGCGGATTCGCCACCTCCGAGGCCACCCTGATCGTGTTCCGCTTTGCGCAGGGAGTCGGCGGTGCGGTGGCGTCCGCCTGCGTGCTGGGGATGATCGCGGCGATGTCCGCCGGGCCACGCGAGCAGGCGCAGGGCATCGCCGCCTACAGTTTCGCGTCGGCCGGCGGCGGCACGGTGGGCACGCTGGCCGGCGGTGTGCTGACCGATCTGACCAGCTGGAGCTGGATCTTCTTCATCAACGTCCCGATCGGCGCCCTCGTCGTGATCTGTGCTTTGCGCACCGTCGAACGCGACACCGGGCCCGGTCTTGCCAGGGGTGTCGACATCGCGGGCGCACTGCTGGTCACCTCCGGGCTGATGCTGCTCGTGTACACGATCGTCCATGCGGAACAGGTCGGATGGGGTTCCACTGGGACCGTGGTACTCGGCCCGCTGTCGATTGTTCTGCTGGTCGCCTTCGTCTTGCGCGAGGCCACCGCGGTGCAGCCGCTGCTGCCACTGGGAATCTTTCGGTCCCGTCAGGTGTCAGCCGCCAACGCCGTGCAGTTCCTGCTGATCGCCGGCCTGTTCGGCCTGCTCTATTTCGGCACCCTGTACCTGCAGCGCGTGCTCGGCTACAACCCGCTCGAGGCGGGACTGGCGTTCGTGCCGATCGCGCTGACGATTGCGGCGGTGTCGCTGGGTCTCGCCGCCCGGCTGGTTCTGTCGGTCGGTCCACGCACGATGCTGGTCGGCGGGCTCGCCCTGATCGTGCTGGGATTCGTCGGGCTGTCGTTCTCTCGCGCCGACGGAAGCTACCTCGTTGACTTTCTGCCCGCGTCCCTTCTGCTGGGTTGCGGTGCCGGCATGGCGCTCCCGGCCGCCATGGGGCTGGGCATGTCGGCGGTGGCACCGGCCGATGCCGGCATTGCGTCCGGGCTGTTCAACACCAGCCAGCAGATCGGCGGAGCGATCGGCCTGACCGTCCTGAACGCTGCCGTCGGCACCCGGACGACCGCGCTTGCCGGGTCCGGCTCGTCCCCGAGGGCCGCCCTGCTCGGCGGTTATCACGTCGCCTTTCTGCTCGCGGCCGCCTTCGCCCTCGCCGCGCTGGCGCTGGCCGCCATCACCCTTCGACCTGCGACGGAACCCCCGCCGGCAGCGGAACCGGAATCGATGTCGGCGCACGAACCAGAGCGGGAGCCAGCGCGTCTGGGGGCCACCGGCGCCGAGCTCGGGGTGGGACCTGCCGAGGTCTGACCCGACGGGGCCCCCGGATGGCATCGTAGAGCTCGTCGAGGGGAGCTCCGCGGTGTCCCACCTGCCCGATCGGTACGTCAGCGACCAGCACACCCGTGGCCAGCCCGCCAGCGACCTCAGCACGCGTGCCTGCCCGCTGACCGAGGTGCTCGACCGGGTCGCGGGCAAGTGGAGCATCCTGATCATCGTCGCGGTGGCCGACGGGCCGGCGCGCTTCACCGAGCTCGAGCGGGCGATCGACGGCATCAGCCGACGGATGCTGACGCTCACCCTGCGCAACCTCGAACGGGATGGTCTGCTGACCCGCACGGTCTACGCCACCGTCCCGCCGAAGGTCGATTATCGGCTCACGGACATGGCGAGGGAGCTGCTGACCTCGCTGCTGTCCCTGACCGGCTGGGCCGAGCGGCACCGAGGCGACATCGCCGCCGCCCGTACCGCCTACGACGCGGCCGCATCTCACGGCAGGTGACGAGCCGGGTCGAGGAGCTGGGTCTCGGGGTCGGCGCGCAGGCGGGTGGCGTCGCGGCCGGGTGGGGCGCCGGACAGGCGGCGGTATTCGCGGTTGACCTGGGTGGGGTTGTCGTAGCCGACGAGGTGGCCGACGCCGGCGATGTCTGCCGGGCCGGCGACCAGCAGAGTGCGGGCCTGCTACAGCCGAATGCGCTTCTGGAACTGCAACGGGCTGAGCGCGGTGATCTCGCGGAAGCGGCGGTGGAAGGCGGACGGGCTCAGGCCGGCGAGCTGGGCGAGGTCGGCGATCCGCAACGGTTCGGCGTAGTGCTCGCGGATCCAGCGGATCGCTCGGCTGACCTGGGCGAGTCCGCCGTCGATGTCGACGCTGCCACGCAGGACGTGTCTCGGCCCGCTGCCGGCGCGTGCAGCTTTCTCTCTGGCAAGTACCGCCGCAGCGCCACCACGGGCACGGTTGTGCCGATCTTCGCCGGCACCACGGTGAACCGTCCACCGTCTACCCACCGCTGCTGGCCAGCACCGTCCGCTACTAGCCGCTGCGCCAGCCGCCAGCCGCCAGGCAGGGGACCAGACGCGGGCTGCTGGGTGAGAACGCACCCTCGCGCCTGCGTCACCCGGTCCGAACGGGCGTGACCCGGGCTGCGGTATGGACGCGTTGGCGCATCATGATGACGCCGTCCACCACGAGTGCGGGGAAGACGACCAGATCGACACGATGATCCGGGTCGCACAGGCCGAAGGTCCGCTGCCGGCTCTCGTCGAGCGGTCCGCCGAGAGCGGCCTCAAAGGTCCACTGATGCGGGAGTCCGCCCTGCACGGCGGCGTCACGCAGCCGGCCGATCTCCGCACCGGCCGTGACAGCCGCGACGGCCGCGGCGGTTTCCGTCTCGACGGCACCGGCATCGACAACACCGCCACCAGCCGGCATGGTCGGATCCACCACAGCGTCCGCGACAAGCTGCCGCAGCCCGTCACGGACGGTTTCGACGTCCGGCGCCGGGCCGGTGAACAGCACGTCAGCGAGGCGGCGGGCCAGCCGGGCCGCGTCCGGGGTCGCCCGTCCACCGCGGGTCGCCAGGTAGGTGATCTGCTGGTCGAGCAGGCCCTCCACCCGGGACGCGATCGCGCGGTACTCGTCATGGCGCGCCGTCGAGGCCCCGATCGTCGCGGCGGCGGCATCGGCCGGGCCCCGGAAGCGTTCCAGCTCGGCCACCCGAACGCGCAGGTCCCGGATCTGCGCCTCGGCGGCCAGCAGGCGGGCGCCCAGATCGTCCCGGATCGCCTCGAAGTACGCCTGCAGGCGGACGATGTCCGCGCCGACCGAGGCAGGAACGGCCGCACCATCCACCGTGCCGGGCGCCACGTCGCCCAGCACCGCCTCGAGGCGCGGATCAGCCACCGCCGGACCAGCCGCCGGATCCACCACCGGATCCGCGGCCGGAAGAGAGTCCGCGGCCCGGAAGATCCTCACGATGATCCGCTGCTCCTTTCCGCCACCGCGGCCCGCACCGCATCTCCTTCCCGCCGACGTCACCGCCCGCTGCCGCAACACCGACGCCGTCATGCGGTGAACTCGATCTCCGCATCGGTCTGGTAACCGGTGGCGAGATCGACCGCCTGCACCCGGATCACCGTCTCACCGAAGATCGTCCTGACATCGATGGCGCGTTCCCGGGCGGTGTACCGCCGGTTCCCGACGTCGGGCAGGAAGATGGTCACGAAGCCGACCTCGCTCACCCGGCCATCGTCGACGTAGCGCGGATCGTCCTCGTCCGAGGAGAAGAACGACAGCTTCATCCGGGTCTGGTTCCCCTCGCGGGGATAGACCCGTGAGGTTTTCTCACTCCCGACCGGAATGATCTCTCCACGTCGGACCAGGACGCGGAACCGCCCCTTGCACAGGGCCTTCTTCTCCGCGTTGAGGTACAACCGCTCGGGAGGATCAAGGGCGGGATCGAACGCGTCCAGCAGACCGTAGCCGTAGGTCCGCGCGGCTGTGCGGGAACGGATCCGCGCCGGGTTGTTGCCGTACTGCACCGCGCCGAACAGGACGGCGTTCTCCGGTCGCGGTGGCACGAACAGCCGGGCCCGTCCCTCGACCACCGTGGCGAGCCGCTGCTGCAGGTACCGCGAGTTGGCGAATCCCCCGACGAGACAGACCGCGGTCGGCTCGTCCGGATCGCCCGGCCCGCGCGTGCTGGCCTGCTCGGCGATCCGGTGCAGCTGCTCGTCCACCAGGGCGCAGATCGGGTCGACCGACGTGTCGAGCAGGGCCCGGGTTTGGGCCGCGGACAGCAGGATCGCCTCGTTCTCACCGTTCTGCGTGGCGGCGAGCTGTGCGCGGGCCGACCCGGGAAGCGCCTTCCACAGCCGCATGGACAGCTCGATCCGCAGGGGGGTGCGCTGCGCGGGGTCGAAGACGTCGCGGGCCTTCTCCCAGGCCCGCATCAGCTCGTTGACGGCCTTCGGTTCCGCCTTCACCAGGTGCAGCAGTGTCGGGCGGCCCAGCCGCTCGGCCAGCACGGACACGGTGAACTGCCGGGTGACCCGGTTCGCCCCGGACGTGTCCCCGGTGGCCACGCCGATCTGGTCGAAGGTGCCGTCGGAACGCATCGTCAGTGGGACGAGGTCGGTGGTGCCGCCACCGCAGTCGACGATGACGAACCGGGAGCCCGGCCGGTGCCGCGGTGTGCCCAGCCCGGCGACCTGGGCCGGACCGGGCACACCGACCGGGCCGGCCGGGCCGAAACCGCCGGCGCGGGCCTCGCTGGCCATGCAGTACAGCGCGGCCGCCTCCGGTTCAAGAACGATCGACAACCGGTACGGGTCGGCGGGGAGACCGGCCGCCATCGCGGCCCGGCGCATGACCTGCCGGTCGAAGTCACTCCAGATGGCAGGCACGCTGAGGTACCAGGAAATCGGCAGATCACCGTACCCGGCCCGCAGAATGTGCTGACGGGCGACGGTGTGGAGCTCGCGCAGATAGGCCGCAATGAGATGCTCGGTCGACCGGCCGGTCTCGTTGCGACCGCCCTCGGCCTGGCTCGGGGTACTCCCCGGACCACTCCCGGGCCGACCACCCGGACCACTGCCCGACCCCGCCTGCGGAGCTGTGCCCGGCCCCGCGCCCGGACCGTCGCCGGAGGCAAGCCGCATCTTGAAGTCGACGGCGAAGCCGCCCGCCTGCTCGCCCCCGTCGGTGTAACGGTTGAGCGCCTCGTAGCCCCAGGCCAGGGTCTCGCCCTGGTCGCCCAGCAGAATCGCGCTGCGATTCTTGGGATATCCGGAATCCGCACCCTTCCACTGGTCGTTGCAGTTGATGTCATGGCTCGGGATGTAGGTGCCGGCCGGATTCTTCAACGCCCAGGCATAGCCGGAGCCAAAGGTGCCGAAATCAACGGCGGCGACGATCGACGGCGCTGCTCCGTGCACCTACATCCCCATTCTGCGAAGAATTTCCTGCTCCAGGGTGAGCTCACGTTCCGGGCGCGGTGGCAGTTCACCGTCGAGGCCGGCCGACAGCTCGTCCGTCCCGGCGCCCAGCGCCGCGCCACCGTTGAGCACCCGGACCAGATCGGCTGCGGACGGACGCATCGCCGGCGACTTGTGCAGGGCACGATCGACCACGTCCCGCAGCGGCAGTTCGAGTCCGCTGAGGTCCGGAGCCTGCCCAAGGGTGCGGTACCGGCGCTGTTCGATGTTTCCGTCGCCGAACGTCGGCCGACCGGTACCGGCGAAGGCGACCGTCGCCCCCCAGGCGAAGATGTCGACCTTCGCCGTCGCGGGTCTGCTCGCCAGGATCTCGGGGGCGATGTACCCGAGGGTGCCGACGAAGGTCGAGTTCCGGTCCGGTTCATGCGGGCCGTCCGAGACCCGGGCCACCCCGAAGTCGATGACGCGTGGGCCCATCGACGACAGGATGACGTTCTCCGGTTTGAGATCGCGGTGGATCAGCCCGACCTGGTGCATCGCCTGCAGCGCAGTGGCCAGCACGAAGGCGAGCTGGTCGAGTTCGGAGCCGACGATCGGCCGGCCGTGGCGAATCCGGTCACGTAGCGTCGGACCTTCGACGTACTCGGTCACCAGATAGGGCGAACCGCGGTCGACGTTGAAGTCGAGCACCTGGGCGGTGTGCTGGCGGGCGATGCGCCGCGCGTTGGCTGCCTCCTCGCGGAAACGCCGCAGGTACTCCGCGTTTCCGGCGAGGTCGTCTTTGATCACCTTGATGGCGACCGGCCGGTCCACCGGATCACGTCCGAGATAGACGCGGCCCATACCGCCCTGGCCGAGCAGGCCGTCGACGCGGTACGGCCCGATCCACCGCGGATCGTAGGGGCCGAGCCCGTACCCGCCCCTCATGCCAGCCTCGCGCTGGCGCCAGCACCAGAAAACGCCTCGACCCGCGCTCCGGGCCTGGCCGGAGCCGGCCGGCTCACTGATCCGTCGAAGCTCCGCCAGCGGCATGCCAACGGCCACGGCGAAGTTCGGCACTGATGGAACACGGGCCCCCCGATCCGTGTCCGAAACGCGGAAGAACAACGGATTTCCCGGGAACTATAGCATCCTCGCGCATCGACCCAGGAATGCCGGCGAGAGCTGGGGAGAACCAATCGGAGGACGGGGGAACCGGCCGGAACGAGCCGCCACCCGCGCGACGCGGCTGGAATCCGCCGGTCGGGCCGACCGGAGTACTCAGAAGCCGAGATCGCGGCCGATGATCTCCTTCATGATCTCGTTCGAGCCGGCCCAGATGCGGGTGACCCGGCCGTCCATCCAGGCGCGGGCCGCGCGGTACTCGGTCATGTAGCCGTAGCCGCCGTGCAGCTGGACGCAGGCGTCGAGCACGTCGTTCTGCACCTGCGACGACCACCATTTCGCCTTGGCCGCATCCACCGCGGACAGCTCGCCGGCGCTGTGCGCGAGCACGCAGGCGTCGATGAACGCCTGGGCGACGTCGAGCTGGGTGACGAGTTCGGCGAACAGGAACTTGTTGTGCTGGAAGCTGCCGATCGGCGCGCCGAACGCCCGGCGCTCGCGGGCGTAGGTGATGGTCTCGGCGAGGATCGCGTCGGCGTGGGCGAGGTTGGTGATCGCGCAGCTGATCCGCTCCTGCGGCAGGCGTTCCATCATCGCCACGAAGCCGCGGTCGACCTCGCCGAGCACCGCGTCCGCGCCGACCCGCAGGTCGGTGAAGAACAGCTCGGCGGTGTCCGCCTCGTGCTGGCCGACCTTGTCGAGCTTGCGACCGCGGGTGAAGCCGGGCATGCCCTCCTCGACGGCGAACAGGGTGATGCCGCGGGCGGCCTTGGCGTCCGGGTTGGTGCGGGCGGCGACGATGACGAGCTCCGCCGAGGAACCGTTGGTGATGAACGTCTTCGACCCGTTGATGATCCAGTCGTCGCCGTCCCGGACGGCGGTGGTGCGCAGCGCGGCCAGGTCCGACCCGCCGGACGGTTCGGTCATCCCGATCGCGGTGACGATGTCCCCGGCGCAGAACCCGGGCAGCCAGCGGGTGCGCTGCTGCGGCGTGGTGAGCTCGACCAGGTACGGCGCGACGATGTCGGTGTGCAGGCTGAACGAGGTGGCGACGCCGAGGCTGGCCTTCGCCAGTTCCTCCAGCCAGACGGCGTTGAACCGGTAGTCGCCGACGCCGCTGCCGCCGAGCTCCTCGGGAATGCCGACACCGAGAAAACCTGCCTCGCCGGCCTCCCGCCAGGCCGCCCGGTCGATCAGCCGCTCGGCCATGTACGTCGGCAGGCCGGGCTCGATCGTCCGCTCGACGAAGGCCCGCACCGACGCACGGAACAGCTCATGGTCGGCGTCGAACAGCGTGCGCTGCACCCTGGACCTCCCCTGCGCGCCAACACTGCTACGCGCCGTAAGGCTACTGCCCATGGGGCGAAGTCGCTACGGTCGACAGGGCACCTCCCGTGACGTGGACGCCAGCCGCGATGTCGCTGACGTCCTCGATTCACCGATGACCTCGAGCGGCAACCGTGATCGACGACAGCACAGAGCGACGACAGCAGACGACAGCGCAGGAGGCAGCATCCCCATGCGGTACCGCAAGCTGGCCCGGACCGGAGTCGAGGTCAGTACCCAGTGCCTGGGCGCGATGATGTTCGGCCCGATCGGCAACAACGACCAGGACGAAGCCGTCCGCATCATCCACCGGGCGCTTGACGCCGGGATCAACTTCATCGACACCGCCGACGTCTACTCACAGGGCGTCAGCGAGGAGATCGTCGGGCGGGCCCTGCAGGGCCGCCGGGACGACGTCGTGCTCGCCACGAAGTTCTTCAACCCGATGGGCGACGAGCGCAACCACCGTGGCGGCTCGCGGCGCTGGATCATCCGGGCCGTCGAGGACAGCCTGCGCCGCCTCGACACCGATCACATCGATCTCTACCAGATCCATCGCCTCGACTGGGACGTCGACCTCGAGGACACCCTGGGAGCCCTGACCGATCTGGTGCGGGCGGGCAAGGTGCGCTACCTGGGCTCCTCGACGTTCCCCGCGGACTGGATCGTCGAGGCGCAGTGGGCGGCGCGCCGCCGGAGCAGCGAGCGGTTCGTCTGCGAACAGCCGCAGTACTCCATCTTCGCCCGCAGGATCGAGGAGGCGGTGCTGCCGGCGGCGCAGCGCCACGACCTGGGCGTCATCCCGTGGAGCCCGCTGGCCGGCGGCTGGCTGACCGGCAAGTACCGCCGCGGTCAGGACACCCCGAACGGCTCGCGTTACGGCAAGGACGGCCCGTTCTCCCGGATCCGACCGAACGCCGACCTCGACGCCGATCCCAGCACACCCGCCCGGTACGACGCGGTGGAGTCGCTGATCACGATCGCCGAGCAGGCCGGTCTGTCGCTGACCCACCTGGCGCTGGCGTTCGTCGACGCCCACCCGGCCATCACATCCGCGATCATCGGGCCGAAGACGATGACGCAGCTCGAGGATCTCCTCGGCGCCGCCGACGTCGTCCTGGACCCGGCGACCCTGGACGCGATCGACAAGGTCGTACCGCCGGGCACCGACATCAGCGGCGTCAACCACTTCGACCGCAGCCCGGCACTCGACCCCGATCGCCGCCGCCGCTGACCTGACCGACCGGCCCGGACACCCGCTGGCAGCGCCAGCGATCTGCCGGCCGGTGGTCAGCGGGTTGCCAGCGGGTTGTCGCCGCTGACAGCCGGGAGACCGCGGTGAGTCGTCAAACTGTCGGTGCTGGCGGGCATGCTGGCGGGCATGACGGTTCGAGACGAACAGACGATCCCCGCGATCGTCACCGAAGGCCTGGTCAAGCGGTATGGCGAGACCACGGCGCTGGCCGGAGTGGACCTGGAGGTGCCGGCCGGCACCGTCTTCGGGCTGCTGGGGCCGAACGGTGCCGGCAAGACGACGGCGGTACGGGTGCTCGCCACCCTGGTCCGCCCGGATGCCGGCACCGCGTTCGTGGGCGGTTACGACGTCCGCCACGACGGCCACCGGGTGCGCCGTCTGGTCGGGCTGACCGGGCAGTACGCGTCGGTCGACGAGATGCTCACCGGTACCGAGAACCTGCTGATGATCGGCCGACTGCTCGGGCTGTCCCGTCCGCAGGCGAAACAGCGGGCCCGCGAGCTGCTCGCCGAGTTCCGGCTGTCCGACTCCGCCGACCGGTCGGCGAAGACCTACTCCGGCGGGATGCGCCGGCGCCTCGACCTCGCCGCGAGCCTGGTCGGGCGGCCCCGCCTGCTGTTCCTCGACGAGCCGACCACCGGGCTGGACCCACGCAGCCGCAACGAGATGTGGGAGGTGGTCCGCGACCTCGTCGGCGTGCACGGGGTCACAGTGCTGCTGACCACCCAGTATCTGGAGGAGGCCGACCAGCTCGCCGATGACATCGCCGTCGTCGACCACGGTCGGATCATCGCCCAGGGTTCACCGGAGGAGCTCAAGCGGCAGACCGGGGCGCAGACTCTTGCGGTGCGCCCGGCGGCCGAGGCCGATCTGCCGCTGGTCGTGTCCGCTGTCGCCGCCGTCCTCGACACGAGCCCCGAGGTCGCCGGCACTCTGGTCAGCGCCCGGGTGACCGATCCGGCGACGCTGCCCGCGGTGGTGCGCCGGCTCGACGATGCCGGCGTCACCGTCGGTGAGATCACCCTGCGTAGTTCCAGCCTGGACGAGGTCTTCCTCGCCCTCACCGGTCACCCCGCCGAGCCGGCGGGCGGCGGCACCGGCACCGGCACCGGCGATGACGGTTCTCCGGCCGCAGCCGACTCCCCCGCCGGCACCCGTTCCACCTCAGACGACGATGACGACCCCGCCGCGCGGATTCCCGCGGCGACCAGGAGCTGACCGCCATGTCCACGGTGACCGCCGTCCTGCCCGAGCCGTCCACTCGCCGCGCGGTGTGGCCCGATCCCGGCCCGGCCCGGGTCAGCCCGCTGGAGACACTGCGCCATGTGCGCACGCTGGCCTGGCGCAACCTCGTCCAGGTCAAGCACAACCCGATGGAACTGATCGACTTCAGCGTCCAACCGCTGATGTTCCTGCTGCTGTTCACCTACGTGTTCGGCGGCGCGATCTCCGGGTCGACCAGCGAGTACCTGACGTTCGCGCTGCCCGGCCTGATCGTCCAGAACACCCTGTTCGCCACGTTGAACACCGGCACCGGCCTGAACACCGACCTCACCAAGGGCGTGTTCGACCGGCTGCGGTCCCTGCCGATCGCCCGTTCGGCGCCGCTGGCCGGACGGATCCTCGCGGACCTCGCCAAGCAGGTGTGGGCCATCGGCATCCTGCTCGGCCTCGGCTACATCCTCGGCTTCCGCATCGAGACCGGACCCCTGCAGGCCCTGGCCGCGGTCGGGCTGGTGGCGCTGTTCGCGCTGTGCGCGTCGTGGATCGCGGTGCTGGTCGGGATGCTCGTGTCCGAGCCGGAGAAGGTGATGGTCTTCGGCTTCACGCTGATCTTTCCACTCACGTTCGTCAGCAACGTCTTCGTCCAGACCAACACGATGCCCGGCTGGCTGCAGGCCTTCGTCAAGGTCAACCCGGTGACGGCGCTGGCGGACGCGACCCGCGGGCTGTTCGTCGGCGGCCCGGTGCTGACCCCCACCTGGCACGTGCTGGTGTGGGGCGTGGTCCTGGTCGCGGTGTTCGCGCCGCTGGCGGTGCGCGCCTTCAAACGGCGGGTCTGATCAGCCCGCAGACACCCGGCCGACACCTAAGATCGGCACCGGTACCACCGGTACCGTAATGATCACGGGAGGGAGTCCACGTGATGAACGGTTCCGATCTGCTGGCCGACGCGTTCGGGCGGATCCGCGACGAGGTCCGCGATGCCGTCACCGGGCTGAGCGGTCTGACCCTCGGCGTCCGCGTCGACGGCTCAGCCAACTCGATCGCCTGGCTGATCTGGCATCTCACCCGGGTGCAGGACGACCATGTCGCCGAGGTCGCCGGCCTCGACCAGGTCTGGACGGCCCAGGGTTTCGCCGACCGGTTCGCCCTGGGGCTGGACACCTCGTCCATCGGCTACGGGCACACGTCCGCCCAGGTCGATGCGGTTCAGGTCGACGACCCCGACCTGCTCGTCGCCTACCACGAGGCAGTCCACGACCAGACCGTCAGCTATCTGGCCACTCTCGCCGCGGCCGACTTCGACCGGGTCGTCGACCGGCGCTGGGAGCCGCCGGTCACCCTCGGCGTCCGCCTGATCAGTGTGATCGCGGACGACCTGCAGCACGTCGGCCAAGCCGCC
Organism: Frankia sp. R82; assembly: GCF_023716925.1. GTDB lineage: Bacteria > Actinomycetota > Actinomycetes > Frankiales > Frankiaceae > Frankia. The sequence goes on along the minus strand of NZ_JAMQQG010000011.1, from coordinate 25,443 downwards.
CTGCTACGCGGCATCCTCGAGCGGCGGGGAGCCTGAGCCCACCGTGGCCAGCCGCTTCGTCACCCGTGACGGCCGGCCCGTCCACCTGGACGCCTGCGAACCGGCAGCCACCCTGCACCGCACCTACGTCGCTCCCCTGACCATCGAAACCATCATGCACGACGCTGGCATCGACCGCCCCCCGCCGATTCCCCCCTGGCCCCCCACATCCGACCGCACCGACCGCACCGACCGCACCGACCGCACCGACAAAGACGACCGCTGACGTCGAAGCAGTACGGGCGGCGTGATCAGGGATTGGGAGTGCGCCACAGGGTGCGCAGTTCGGCGTCCCAGTCGACGGAGTCGCTTTCGCGTCCGGTGGGCACCTGCGCCTCGATCTCGGAGAGGAAGCGGGCAACCACCGAACGCGGCAGCTCCAGGTCGGCGCGCCCGGAGGGGCTGGACAGGGAGACGGTCACCACCGCGCGTCCGTGCGAGCGGTTCGGACGAATCCGCACGTCACCGGTGCCCGCGCGGGACTGGGTGCCGTCCGCCAGCAGGGAACGAGCGAAGATCCACGTGATCGACTCCCGGCCGGGGCGCAGGATGAGCTCGACCGCGAACGGGTCCGCCGGGTCATAACGGAGGGTACCCGCGACGGCCGCTCGGGCCCCGTCTTCCGTCACGAAATCGGCACAGAGGTCGCGCACCACGACATGCGCGGGCGTCGAGCTGTGACGGAGCATTCGCTGCCTCCCAACACGATCGGAACCGACCCTGTCAGCATCGCTGCCGTAACCGCCTCGTCGCGCTCCCCGGGGGACCCGAGTCCACAGGCGGAACAACCCGCCGACCACGGGCCGGTCGGCCGCACCACGCCGTGGCGGCGGCGTCTGCCGCAGGTCGGACGTCGGGCGAGGAGGCCGGGAGGAGACTCAGGACCAGGTGAACAGATCGCGGTTGAGGTAGGGGCCGCGCTCGGCGACATCCCGCGAGGTGCTCTCCCGGGCCACCCCGACGATCGCGCCGTTCGGCCGAATCCGGCCCAGCCGATCATCAAGCTCGACCGCGTCGTGCAGCACGTCCGCCTGGCCCTCGCGCGCAGGTGCGGCCACGTGGGCATGATCCTTCCCACCAGGTGACTCCGCGGGGACCAGCGCAAGGGCCCCACCGCTGGGAACAGCCCGGCCGCCCCGCAGCACGATCACCCCGCGGAGCACCTCGGCGACGATGCGCTCCCCGTCCGGGGAGGGTTCGAGCGGGACGGCTTCGAGCGGGACGGTCTCGAGCGGGACGGTGAGGACGGCGCGCAGCAACCAGCGCGGCCCGTCGAAACCGAAGACCCGAACGAGGCGGGGCTCACCGGCGGTTCCGGTGATGAGGCGCAGTTCGGGGCCGCAGGGGCCGATCGTCTCCTGGACCGGACCGAACGGGGGTGTGGCCGGTAGGCCGGCGGCGGCAAGGATGGCCCGTGGACAGGTGCGCAGCTGCGCACGCAGGGCGCCCCACAGCGGATGGGATCGAGGTGCGGCGAACGCGGCGAGGACGAGTTCGGCCTGCCCGAGCCCGACCACCGCAACGGCCTCCCGCTCGCCGCGGGCGGTGCGCCGCCCGGAGACGCCGACCGTCGCCCCCGGGGGTGACGGGACGACGAGCGAACCCAGATCGACCCGCGACCACCCGTCGCTCGGGGCATCGGCCAGGTCGTAGGGGCCGACCGCCCCACCGGGACCGGCCTCGCCACCGGGCGGGGCAGCAGGCCCAGCTGGCCGTGCCTGGACTCGGGACCTGCTCGTCCACCGAGATGACGTCCACCGACCTGGCCGCATGCGCGTCCACCTCCTACCGTCCGCACACTCATGGTCGCCGCCGCGGGCGGCATTGTCGACTGCCGCCGGCTTCGGTGACGACGCGCTGGTCGCCGGTTCGCAGTGGGACGGGGCACCTCCGTCGGGTACCCGGGGTGCGGGCAGCGGGTAGGTTCGGGTGAGTGAGCGGAGTTCGATCCCACCTGCCGACGTGAGTGTCGTGGCCGCCGGAGCGGCGCAGGCGTCGGCGACGGTCACCGCGACGGCGCCGCTGAGCGACATCACCCACTGGGCCCGGGGCAGCGGCCTCGAGGTCGTCATGCTGCTGATCGGGGCGATCCTGCTGACCCGGCTGGCCACCTTCGTCGGTGATCGGGTCACCAGCCGGATCGATGTCCGCTCCGGGCAGGACCGGGGAGTGCGCACCGAGGCGGCCAAACATCGCCATGCCGTCGCCCAGGTGATCACGTGGGTGGCCCTCGTGCTCGTCTACTGTCTGACGGCGGTGCTCGTCCTGCAACGCTTCGGCGTGCCGGTGACCGGGTTCGTCGCGCCGGCCACGATCGTGGGTGTGGCGCTGGGCCTGGGCGCGCAGCGGATCGTGCAGGACATGCTCGCCGGGTTCTTCCTGATCGCCGAGCGGCAGTACGGCTTCGGCGATCTGGTCCGGCTGTACGTCTCCGGCGGCCCCGGGGCCGGATCGCTGGGCACCGTCGAGGAGGTGACACTGCGGATCACCCGGCTGCGGACGTCCAGCGGGGAGGTCGTCACCACGCCGAACGGGCAGATCGTCCAGGTGATCAACCTGTCCCGGGACTGGGCCCGCGCCGTGATCGACGTGCCGATTCCCGCGACGGCGGACGTCACGACCGTCAGTGACCTGCTCAACCGGGTCGGCATCGAGGCATATGCCGACGAGGTGCTGCACGACCTGCTGCTCGACGCCCCGTCGGTGATGGGCGTGGAGAGCCTCGACCTCGACGAATACCGCATCCGCGTCGTCGCCCGCACCCAGCCCGGCCGTCAGTTCGAGGTCGGACGCACCCTGCGGGCCCGGATCAGCACCGCGCTCAAACGGGAGGGCATCACCGTCCCCGCGGACCTCGACACGGCCGCTCCCACCGCCTCGTGAGGTTGCCAGGTGACATCGTCCACCGGCGAGCGGGTGATCCGCTTCGCCCAGTCGATCCACATGCGGCGCTCCACCGCCGCACTGATCATCTTCTTCTTCGTCACGGTTGCCGCGTATCTCGTGGTCCGGCCGATACCGACCCACGTGGCGCAGACCAACCGGCTGGTCCGCACCACGACGGTGGACGAGGACGGGACGACGGTCACCACGACCACCGTCCCCCGCTCCACCCCGCGGGCGACCGTTTCCCCCACGCCTGTCGTCACACCCACTCCGGACCCGTCCGCGACGCCGACACCCACCACAACGCCGACCCCGGCCGACCTCACCCCGACCCCGTCCACCGACGGCGGTCTGTTCGGCTCGAACGGCGCGAGCCCCGCCCCCGGGAGCACCGCCGGTACCCTCCCCGGTTCCGGGCAGGTCACCCCCGGCCTGACCACGGCGCCGTAGGCCGTTTTCCGTGGATCAGGGGCTGCTGCGGTCGGGGGTGATGTGTGGTCGCTGGCCACGGCGTCAGCCGGGCTGAGCGACCACGGTGCGGAGGGTGACTCCAAGCCCGGCAGCAACACCACCCCCGCCACCGCCACACCCCGCCACCGACCGGCGAACAGTGAGGGACCACCACGGGCGGACGAGGGCCAGCAAGCGGCGTGGCTGGAATTTCACAAAGCCGGGATACTGTCAAGCCGGCGGGGTATACGCCGGGCATGACGACGCCGCCCCGCGACCTGCCGCCCAAGGGCGGCGCTGCGCGACCGACTCCCAGCCCAGGCCAGACGGCCGGGCCCCCCACGAGCACCCGCCCGCAGCCGGGCTTTCCGCCGACCGGCGCACCGCCCGCTGCCACCGCCTATCCCGGCCTCACCGGTTCGGACCCGGTGCACCCCGGCCCCGCCGGCCCTGGCCCCGGCAACGTCGGCCCTGGCCCCGGCCCCGGCAACGTCGGTCCCGGCCCCGTCGGACCCGGCTCGGCCGGGCCGGGTTCAGGTCCTGGCTATCCTCCGGCCACACGACCGGACCTTCACTCCACCCGGACCAGCCGGGTGTGGACGACTCTGGTGCTGTTCTCGCTGGTCCTGATCATTCTGCTGATCTTTATTCTGCAGAATCTGGACAGTGTGAAGGTGTCCTTCCTCGGCGCAAGCGGTTCGATGCCGCTCGCCGTGGCGATGCTGTTCGCCGCCGTCGCCGGCGCGCTGCTCGTCGCCATCCCCGGCGTCGGCCGCATGATTCAGCTTCGCAAGACCGTCCGCCGCGTCGCCGCCCAGCCACCCGTCGACGGCCCCGCCCCCACCGGTCAGCGCTCCGGCGCCATGACGAAGATCAGGCATCGCCACTGATCGCTCGACCCGTCACTCAACCGCGCCGCTGCCCGGAGACATCGGAGCCATCGGTCAGGGGACGACGAGGACGGGCCATTTTCCGGTGCGGACGAGGCGTCCGGCCAGCGAGCCGACGAGCCGGTGACCGGCGCTTTCGGAGGCACCGACCACGACCATGTCGGCCTGGGCCTCGGTGGCGGTGCGGCGGATGCCGTCCAGTGGGTCGCCGGCACGCACCAGAAGGCGGATGGAAATCTGGAGTTCGGCGTAGCGGTTCACGATGAGGGAGCGCACCTCGGCGACAACCTCGTTCGTGGCCTCCTGCAGGGCGTCGCCAGCGGGCACCGCCGAGATCGCGGCCCACGTCGGCGGGGCGACGACGTACACGACGACGAGACGGGACGCCTGACGGCGAGCGAGTCCCGCGGCGTAGGCCGCCGCGCGCAGCGAGGTCCGGGAACCGTCCACCCCGGCGATGATCGTGCCGGGACCGTCGGTGCCGAGCTCAAAACGTCCCGGCACGTGGGCCGGACCGAAGTCCTCCACCTGAAGTACCGAGGGGCCGATCTCGTCGCTGGCACCGCTTGGGACATCATCCACACATCCGTCGTCACCCACGGGGCCCAGTCTGCAACACCCAGGTCACGACGTCCGATGGGAATGGCAACAACTACGAGCAGGGCGGGTGGTAGGGCATCGAGCCGAACGCGGTGGACCATTCGGCGGCGGTGATGCGGTTGGCGGCGTCCTTGCAGGCGGCGGTGGCAAGGTGGGCGGGGTCGGCGTCCCACAGGCGCAGGGTGCCGTCGTGGGCCGCGGCCAGGACCACGCCGGTGTCCCCCAGGAAGCGAACGGTGGTCACCGATCGGGTGGGGCCGTGCCAGCTGATAAGCGGAGCGGGGTCGGTGGGGTCGGTGATGCCGGCCAGCCGGACGACCTGGGCGTCGCCGCCGGAGGCGATGACGGTGCCGGAGCTTGCGACCGTCGTGACGCCGCCGAGCTGGCCCGGGATCGTGCCCAGCGAGACGGGCTGGTTGGGGTCGGCGACGTTCCACAGCCGAACGGTGGCATCGACGCCCCCGGAGACGAGAGTCGCGCCGTCCGCGGTGTAGGCCAGGGCCTGCACGGCGTGGGCGTGACCACGCAGCACCTGGATGCGCACGGGATTCGCGGCGTCGGTGATGTTCCACAGGCCGATGGTCGCGTCCTCCCCGGCGAGGGCGAGGATGCCGCCCTTCGGCGCGAACGCGATGCCGAACACGCCACCGGTGACAGTGCGGATATGCGAACGGATGGTGGGGTGCGCCGGGTCGGTGATGTCCCACAGGGCCAGCGTCTCGTCGGCACCGCTGGAGGCGAGCGTGTTGTTGTCCGGAGTGAAGGCGACCGCGCGCACCGTGTCAGTGTGCCGGTGGGTGATCGACAGCTGGCGCAGGTCGGTGGGATCGTGCACGTCCCACACCCGGACGGAGCCGTCGGCGCTGCCGGAGGCGAGCAGTCTGCCGTCGCGGTTGAAGGCGAGGGAATCGACCCATCCGGAGGTCCTCGCCAGGTCGAGGCGCTGCAGCCGGGTCCGGTCGGTGACCTTCCACAGGGTGATGACACCGTCAGCGCCACCGACAGCGACGAGGGTGCCGTCCTGGCTGACGGCGACCGAGTGCACGTCGGCCGACCCGGAGTCGAACGTCTCCGGGACGACGTCACCGAACACGGCGATCATCGCCTCACGGGTCCGCGAGGACGTGGGTGCGGCCCGGTAGGCGGCGAGGGCGAGTCGTCGGGCCAGGCCCAGGTCGGTGTCCTGCGTGGTGATCGCCTCCAGGGCGACGGTGGCCGGCAGGTCGGCGACGTTCGAGTCGTTCTTGTCCCGTCCCGCGAGCAGGATGACCCCACCGACGACCAGCACGACGACGATCGCCACCACACCCAGCCACCGCCGTCCCCGCCGGACCCGCCCCGCGTGCGCCCCCGACGAGGTCCCCGCACGGTCCTGCCCCGCACGGTCCTGCTGCCCCGAACCGCTCCGCTCTGGACCACTCTGCCGCCCTGAGCCGCGGCTCGGTGCGGGACTGTCCTGAGCTGGACGACCCACCCGGCCGGCCCCACCCCACCGGCCACCGGCCCGCGCGACCTACGGCGCGGGTCGGTGGCCGACGGGTCAGCCGGTCAGCGCGTGCCGCGGTGGGTCACTCGCCGCCCTTCTGGACGTAGCCCTTCACGAACTCCTCGGCGTTCTCCTCCAGGACGTCGTCGATCTCGTCGAGCAACGAGTCGACATCCTCGGAGAGCTTCTCGTGCCGCTCCTTGAGGTCGGAGGCGGCGGTGTCCTCGGTCGCGACCTCGTCAGCCTCATCCGCGCGCCGGTTGGCATGCTGCTGCCCGCCGTCACTGTCCCTGGTGGCCATGACGCCCTCCTTCGATCGCCTCGCGTGAGACTATCCCGCCCCACCGACACTGTCGGTCGGGTCGGTGAGAGGTCCACTCCATCACGATCCGGCCGTCCCGTGGCCCCGTCCGCCCAGGGCGCAACCCGCGAGCCCGGACATCAGCGGCCGGCGAGGGCGTCCACGAGCTCGGCGGCGGTGGCGCAGCGGTCCAGCAGCTCCCCGACGTGCGCTTTCGTGCCCCGCAGCGGCTCCAGCGTCGGGACGCGCTGCAACGAGTCCCGACCGATGTCGAAGATGACCGAATCCCAGGAGGCGGCGGCCACCTGCTGCGGGTAGCGCGCCAGGCAGCGACCACGGAAGAACGCCCGGGTGTCCTCCGGCGGCTCGGTCATCGCCCGGGTGACCTGGTCCTCGGTGACGATCCGGTCGAAGCGACCCCGCTCGACCAGCCGGTTGTACAGACCGCGGTCCGGCCGCACATCGTGGTACTGCAGGTCGACGAGCTCCAGGCGGGGCGAGTCCCAGGGCAGGCCGTCGCGGGACCGGTAGCCCTGCAGGATCGACAGCTTCGCGACCCAGTCGAGCTCGCGGGCGCAGCTCATCGGGTCGACCTCGAGCCGGCCGAGCACCGACTCCCAGCGAGCCAGCACGTCGGCGGTCTGCGGGTCGACATCGGCCCCGTACCGGTTCTGGACGTACTTGCGGGCCTGCTCGTAGTACTCCATCTGCAACTGCACGGCGGTCATCCGCCGCCCGTCGTTCAGGGTCAGCAGATGGGTCAGGCTCGGGTCATGAGAGATCGCGCGCAGCGTCGCCACCGGCGCATCCACCGACAGGTCGACGCTGAACCAGCCGTCCTCGATCATCGACAGGACCAGCGAGGTCGTCCCCGCCTTCAGATAGGTGGCGACCTCGCTCATGTTCGCGTCGCCGATGATCACGTGCAGCCGACGGTACTTCTCCGGGTCGGCGTGCGGCTCGTCCCGGGTGTTGATGATCGGCCGCTTCAGCGTCGTCTCCAGGCCGACCTCGACCTCGAAGAAGTCCGCCCGCTGGCTGATCTGGAACCCGGACTCCCGCCCGTCCACCCCGATGCCGACCCGCCCCGCCCCGCACACCACCTGCCGGGAGACGAAGAACGGCGTGAGATGGCGCACGATCTCTCCGAACGGCGTGGACCGCGCCATCAGGTAGTTCTCGTGACAGCCGTAGGAGACGCCCTTGTTGTCGGTGTTGTTCTTGTACAGGTGCACCGGACGCGTCCCCGGCACCGTCAGCGCGCGACGGGCCGCCTCGGCCATCACCCGCTCGCCGGCCTTGTCCCACAGCACCGCGTCCCGCGGGTTGGTGACCTCCGGCGCGGAGAACTCCGGATGCGCATGGTCGACGTACAGTCGGGCCCCGTTCGTCAGGATGACGTTGGCCAGGCCCAGGTCGTCCTCGTTGGCCGGCGCGCTCGGGTCCACGACCGGCTCCCGCGGCAGCTCGAAGCCGCGGGCGTCCCGCAGTGGCGACTCCTCCTCGAAGTCCCACCGGGCGCGACTGCCCGTGGACGAGGCCCGGTTGGCGTAGGAGTTCACCACCAACGACGAGGCCAACATCTGATTGGTGTTCGGCTGACCGGGCACCGACACTCCGTACTCGGTCTCGATCCCCATGATCCGGCGCGCGCTCACCCTGCAAGCGTAGGTCCTGCGCGGCCCATCGGTTAGCCGGACGTCGCGCTTGTTTGTTCTGGGCGGTCCACCCCGCTGCCCGCGGCGCCGCCAGGATCAGCTCCGCCACCGTCCGCTCGCATCCGCTCACGCGCCGCCCCGCGTATCCCCCTGCCCTCCCCCGCACTTTCGTGCACGCCGAACACGCCGATCCGACACGTCCGCACGTGCACCAGTCACCCGAAGCGATCGTCGGCCCGGCCCGGCCCGGCCAGGCCCGGCACGCAGCCGCCGTCCGGCGCCGGTGCACGGCCGAGCCGGCCGCCGTCTGCTCCGTAGGGGCAAAACGGACGCGTAGCCCTGTACAGGAGACAGCGCGAGGTCCAGCCGCACAGACATCCGACTGAACAGACATAACGTCGCCGCAGCCGCGGACGGTGAGCTCGGAAACGGCAAGGGCCTGCCCACGGATGGCGACCACCCGGGATGGGCGGTCACGGCCCCGTGGGCAGGCCCCGCGCCGTGCTGATCCCCGAGGCCCCGGCAAGGGACTCGGCGTGGTGACCGGTACTTCCAGGACGTCCTAGAGGTACTGGCCGGTGTTGGCGACCGTGTCGATGGAGCGGCCGGCCTCAGTGCCCTTGGTACCGGTGACGAGCGTGCGGATGTAGACGATCCGCTCACCCTTCTTGCCGGAGATCCGGGCCCAGTCGTCCGGGTTGGTCGTGTTCGGGAGGTCCTCGTTCTCCTTGAACTCGTCCAGACAGGCGGCGAGCAGGTACTGCATGCGCAGGCCCTTCTTGCCGCCTTCGATGTGCTCCTTGACCGACATCTTCTTGGCCCGGGCCACGATGTTCTCGATCATGGCACCGGAGTTGAAGTCCTTGAAGTACAGGACCTCCTTGTCGCCGTTGGCGTAGGTCACCTCGAGGAAGCGGTTCTCCTCCGTCTCGGCGTACATCCGCTCGACGACCCGTTGGATCATCGCCGCGACGGTGGCCTCACGGTTGCCATCGAACTCGGCGAGATCGTCCGGGTACAACGGCAGGCTGGTCACGACGTACTTGGCGAAGATGTCGCGTGCCGCCTCGGCGTCGGGGCGCTCCACCTTGATCTTGACGTCGAGCCGGCCGGGCCGCAGGATCGCCGGGTCGATCATGTCCTCGCGGTTGGACGCGCCGATCACGATGACGTTCTCGAGCTGCTCGACGCCGTCGATCTCGCTGAGCAGCTGCGGAACGATCGTGTTCTCCACGTCCGAGGACACACCCGAGCCACGGGTCCGGAAGATCGAGTCCATCTCATCGAAGAACACGATCACCGGCATCCCCTCGGACGCCTTCTCGCGCGCCCGCTGGAACACCAGCCGGATCTGCCGCTCGGTCTCGCCGACGAACTTGTTGAGCAGCTCCGGGCCCTTGATGTTGAGGAAGAACGCCCGCCCGGAACCCTGGCCGGTCGCCGCTTCGACCTTCTTGGCCAGCGAGTTGGCGACCGCCTTGGCGATCAGCGTCTTGCCACAGCCGGGCGGGCCGTACAACAGCACGCCCTTCGGTGGCCTGAGCTGATGCTCCTTGTAGAGATCCTTGTAGAGGAACGGCAGCTCGACCGAGTCCCGGATCGACTCGATCTGGCTCTTGAGCCCACCGATCTGCTCGTAACCGATGTCCGGGACCTCTTCGAGGACCAGCTCCTCGACCTCGGACTTGGGAATGCGCTCGAAGGCGTACCCGGAGCGGGGTTCGATGAGCAGCGAGTCGCCCGCGCGGATCGGCCCGGACAGCAGCGGCTGGGCCAGCATGACAACGCGCTCCTCGTCGGTGTGACCGAGCACCAGCGCTCGATCACCGCCCTCGAGGACCTCCTTGAGCAGGACGATCTCGCCCTGCCGCTCGAACGAGCGCGCCTCGACCACGTTGAGGGCCTCGTTGAGCATGACCTCCTGGCCAGGCTCGAGAGCTTCGATGACGACACTCGGCGACACTGTCACCCGGAGCTTTCTGCCCTGGGTGAACACGTCGACGGTACCGTCGTCGTAGCCGGAGACGAAGACCCCGTAGCCGCTGGGCGGCTGCGCGAGTCTGTCGACCTCCTCTTTCAGGGTGACGATCTGGTCGCGCGCCTCGCGCAGAGTCGCGACGAGTCTGTCGTTCTGCCCTGAAGCAGACGACAGCTCCGCCTGGACCTCCGCGAGCCGTTCCTCCAGCACCCTGACCTGCCTGGGCGATTCGGACAACCTACGCCGCAGCATGGCCACTTCCTCTTCCAGGAAGGCGACCTGCGTCGTGAGCTCGTGTGATTCCTTCTCGTACGCCGACCGCCGTGATTCGGCATCACCTGGACGACCCGTGCTCCCATCGGAGCCAGAGCCCGAACGGGGACCGGACACTGCGCCTCCACCTCCCCCGTGCTGACCGGGACGCACCCACACTACCGTTGTGACCGCCGCCGGCAGGCCGGTCGGGCAAGGACGACCCGGCTTTGCCGTAAACAGCGGGTTACGGTGCCATGGTGACAGAAGATCGGAGCCCTGTGGCAACTCCAGCGAAGTCGGGCGTTTCGGCAGGCCTGCGCGTGCGGGTCGACCAGAACGCCTGCACCGGTGACGGCCTGTGCGTCCAGCTTGCTCCGAGCGTGTTCGAGTTCGACGTCGACGGCCTGGCATACGTCAAGGACGACACGGGCGAGCTCCAGACGCTCGACGGCGCGCGCGTGCCCGTCCCCCTGCCCGTCGTGGACGCCGTCCTGGGCGCCGCCGACGAGTGCCCCGGGACGTGCATCTACGTCGAACGCGCCGACGGCACCCTGGAGGCCGGCGGCCCCGCCGAGGAGGTCTGACCCCGCCACCCGCCGCACCCCGCGCGTCGCCACACTCAGCAACAGCCCACCGAGCATGATCCGTCCGCACGGGTCGCCATGGGGGCGAATCGCCCATGAACGCCCCCACGGCGACCGCTATGGCGCCAGTCTCCCGCGTGCCACCGAGATCTCCGTCACGCACCGTGGTTCGCGCGGACGGATCACCGGCTACCTGGCCTCGGGTGCCGTGATCGGCGACCCGATCACGGCAGCGGGGCGGGCGGCTCGGCGGGGACGGCCTGCGGACCGGGCCCGGGCGGTTCCGTGGTGGCGGCCACGTCCGCCGGGTCGGGCAGCGAGCCCTTGGCGGGGCGGCGGCGGCGCACCGGCGGGGTGACGCCGTCGGCAAGGCGGCGGGCGGTCACCAGGAAGCCGGTGTGGCCGACCATGCGGTGCCCGGGTCGCACGGCGAGGCCCTCCACGTGCCAGTCGCGCAGCATCGTCTCCCAGGCGGCGGGCTCGGCGAAGGTGCCGTGGCCGCGCAGGGCCTCCACGGTGCGCGAGAGCTGCGTGGTGGTCGCCACGTAGGCGCAGACCACGCCGCCGGGCACCAGGGCGGCGCTGGCGGCGTCCACGACGTCCCAGGGCGCGAGCATGTCGAGCACGACCCGGTCGATGTCGCGCTCGGACGTCTCGGCCAGGTCACCGACGCGGATGGTGTGCGCCGGGTGGGGGCCGCCGAAGAACGTCTCGATGTTGCGCCGGGCGATGTCGGCGAAGTCGGCCCGCCGTTCGTAGGACACCAGCCGTCCGTCGTCGCCGATGGCGCGCAGCAGGGAACAGGACAGCGCCCCCGAGCCGACGCCGGCCTCCAGCACCCGCGCGCCCGGGAAGACGTCCGCGTAGGTGACGATCTGACCGGCGTCCTTGGGGTAGACGACGGTGGCCCCCCGGGGCATGGACAGCACGAAGTCGACGAGCAGCGGCCGCAACGCCAGGTAGTCGGTACCACCGGTGCTGGTGACGACGATGCCCTCGGGCCGGCCGAGCAGCGCGTCGTGCTCGACGGCGCCCCGATGGGTGTGGAACTGCTTGCCGGGCTCGAGCACGACCGTGTGCTTGCGTCCCTTGGGGTCGGTGAGCTGGACCCGGTCGCCCTTGGTGAATGGCCCACGCCGATGCGATGCCCCCGTCGGCCCCGGCCGCAGCGTCGAGTCGTCCTCGTCCACCGTGGACGGCAGTGGGTCGGTCGGTTCGGGCGCGGAGACGCTCATCGGTGGGCCACCATGCGGGCGGCGGCGGACGGGTCGAGCCGGGCGACGAGATCGACCATGGCGAGCACGCCGACCGGCCGGCCGGCCTGGGTGACGAGGTACTCCGAGGCCGGGACCCGCTGGACGGCGGCGAGCAGGTGTTCGCCTTCCAGATCGGCATCGAGCACCATGCCGGGCCCGATCTCCCGGCTCACCTCGTCCACGCTCATCCACGGCCTCCGATGCTCGGGCAGCGCATCGACCGCCGAGCCGTTCATGATTTTCAGGGGGGCGCCGTCGCGGCCGATGACGGCGACCGCGGTGGCGCCGACCTCCTGGGCGCGACGCAGTGCCTCGGCCAGCGGGACCGCGCCCTCGACGGGCAGGGTGCGCCGCACGAGCCGCCCGGCGGACAACCCGGGCAGCCGGCCGCGCAGCTGGGCGGCGCGCAGCGACTGGTAGGCCGCGAACGCCAGGAAGCCCGCCAGAGCATACGTGTAGAACAGGCCGATGCCCCTGCCGCCCAGCATCGATCCCCACACGACCAGCCCCGCGGCGACGACGAACCCGCCGTACGCGCCGGCGCGCAGCCCGCGCAGCTGATCGCCGGTGGCCGCCCACACGGCCGCCATGACGATGCGCCCGCCGTCCAGGGGCAGGCCGGGGGCGAGGTTGAACACGAACAGCGTGAGGTTGACCAGGCCCAGGTCGCGCAGCACGACGCCGAGGTGGGAGTCGCCGGAGACGGCGAGCAGGCCCAGGTAGCAGGCTCCGGCGAGGATCCCGTTGGCCGCCGGGCCACTGAAGGTGATCAGGAACATCCGCCCGGCGCCGCGCGGCTCGGGCTCGTACTCGGTGAATCCGGCGAAGCCGTGCAGCGTCACCGAGCGCACGGTGTGTCCCAGACGCAGGGCGACCAGGGCGTGCCCGAGCTCGTGGGCGAGCAGGGACGCCAGGAAGCCGACCGAGATCGCCGCGGAGAGCACCAGCACCTGGCTGTCGGACGCGGCCGGCAGCCGGTCGTGGATCGAGCCGGACATCAGGTACGCGACCAGCACCGCGAAGACCAGCGCGAACGGTGAGACGAAGATCGGGACGCCGCGGATGCGCCCCAGTGTCATACCGGCCGGGCGCTCACCCCCCGGATGCCCGGGGCGCTGCCCGGGTGGCTGCCCGGCGTCACCCGGGCCGCCGTGGGCATCCGAGCCGACGTGGGAGCGCTGGTCCGTCATGGATCCGATGCTACGGAGTGGATCCGGCCCCGTCTGCCGGGCCTGTGCACGCTCGTGACCAGCGGGGGCGGGAGAAGCGGGAGGCGGCGCGTCAAACTGTCGGTGGCGGGATCTAGGGTCGGGGCGTGACCACGACTACCCCACCATCCGGCTCCCGGCCGCTGATCGGGTCGCTGTCGCCGTCGCGGGCGGCGGATTTCGTCAGCTGTCCGTTGCGGTACCGGTTCCGGGTCGTCGACCGGCTGCCCGAGCCGCCGAGTGCCGCGGCGAGCCGGGGAACGCTCGTGCACACGGTGCTGGAGCGGCTTTTCGATCTCCCGTCGCCGGAGCGCACGCTGTCGGCTGCCCGGGCGCTGGTGGAGCCGGCCTATGTGCAGCTACGGGCCCGGGAGCCGGCGGTCGAGGAGCTGTTCGACGGTGCCGAGGCGCTGGCCACCTGGCTGGATTCGGCGCGCGATCTGCTCGACGGCTACTTCGCGCTGGAGGATCCCACCCGGCTCGCCCCCGCCGCCCGGGAGCTGTACGTCGAGCATGTGCTGGAGTCGGGTCTGCGGCTGCGCGGGTATGTCGACCGGCTTGATGCGGCGACCACGGCGCAGGGCGTGGCGCTGCGCGTGGTCGACTACAAGACGGGCCGCTCCCCGGGCCCGGCGTTCGAGGCGTCGGCGATGTTCCAGATGCGCTTCTACGCGCTGCTGCTGTGGCGGGTGCGCGGGGTGATCCCCCGCGAGCTGCGCCTGTACTACCTGGGTGACCGCACCTGGCTGCGCGCCTCGCCGGACGAGGCCGATCTGCGCTCCACCGAACGGCGGATCACGGCGTTGTGGGCGGCGATCGAGCGGGCCCACCGCACGGGCGACTGGCGGGCCACGCCCAGTCGGCTGTGCTCCTGGTGCGATCACCAGTCGCGGTGTCCGGCGTTCGGTGGCACCCCGCCGCCGCTGCCGTCGCCGCAGGCCGCGGCCGGTCTCGACGACGGCGCCCCGCCGGTCTGCGAGGCCGAGGGGTGATCCGGGCAGGTGTCGCCCACGCGGTGGTGACCGGTCTCGGTCGCACCGCCGGGTATGTGCGGTCAGCCGGTCGTGGCGCGGCGAGCACGCAGGACGCTGGAAGGCAGACCGGACGGCGACGGTACGGTGACCGTCGGAGATGGTGATCGCCGGAGACGTTGATCGCCGCTGGTTCGTTGGAGGTCGGGCGATGACTACCCGGTTGCCCGCCGCACCCGGACGGGCCGGGCCCGCCGGGAAGATCTCGCTGCGGCCATCCGAGGGTCAACGACGTACATAGGACGATGGCATGCTCCCCGGCCGCGGTGGCCGCGGTGAACTCCGTCCCGCACAGGCGGCGACGCGCGAGGAGGACCCTACGATGGCCCGACGCACCGGAGCATCCCCCGGCGGGAGGCGGGACACGGGAACGAGCCATGGCTCCACAGCCGGGCGCCGCCGCGGCGGAGATGAGGGCGCCGCTCCCGCGGACGGCCCCCGTGACGGCGGTGGCTCTCGAGGCGTCAGCGATTCTCGCGGCGGCGGCCCTCGGGGTGGTGGTCCCGCCGGCGGCGGCCAGCAGCGCCCCACCGAGACGGGTGGAACACCGGTCGCGGCGGCCCGCGCCAGCCAGCTGACCAAGGTCTACGGCTCCGGGGACACGATCGTCACCGCGCTGCGGGGCATCGACATCGGCTTCCCGCGTGGCCGGTTCACCGCGATCATGGGTCCGTCCGGGTCGGGTAAGTCCACGCTGATGCACTGCCTGGCCGGGCTGGACACGATCACCCGCGGCCGGGTGTTCATCGGCGATGTCGATCTGTCCCGGCTGTCCGACAAGGAGCTCACCCGGCTGCGGCGGGACCGGATCGGGTTCATCTTCCAGCAGTTCAACCTGCTGCCGACGCTGACCGCGCAGGAGAACATCACCCTGCCGCTGAGCATCGCCGGTCGATCCCCCGACCGGGAGTGGATGCGCACGGTGGTCGATGCGGTGGGGCTCGCCCCGCGGCTGGCGCACCGTCCGACCGAGCTGTCCGGCGGCCAGCAGCAACGGGTCGCCTGTGCCCGGGCCCTCGTCACCAAGCCCGAGATCATCTTCGCCGACGAGCCGACCGGTAACCTCGACTCCCGCTCCGGCGCCGAGGTGCTGGGGTTTCTGCGTGACTCGGTGACCGAGCTCGGCCAGACCATCGTGATGGTCACCCACGATGCGACCGCCGCCTCCTACTCCGACGAGGTGATCTTCCTCGCGGACGGCCGGCTCGTCGACTCGCTGCAGCGGCCCACCGCCGACGAGGTGCTTGACCGGATGAAACACCTCGACGCGGCCCAGCGCGGTCTGATCCCGGGCCCCTCGACGGACGAACACGAATACGCTCCCGCCGACGACGCCTACAGCAACGCCGCCGCCGACTACGGGCCGAACCCGCCCGGACACGTCCCGAATCCGTCCACCGGAGGGGTCCGCAGGGCCGAAAGGCCGGGCCGACGCGCCGTCGTCCGGGACGGCCGTGGCCCCGGCACCCGTCCCACCGAGGCGGGTTACGGCGATCACGGCACCGACGACGGCCGTGCAGATCGCGGCACCGACGGTGGCTACGGCGATCGTGGTGGCGCCCGGGAGGCGGACGGGTATGACCGCCGTCCAGGCGACGGGTACGGCCGTGCCGCCGAGTCCTACGGCGCCGAGCCCGCCGGCTACCGCGGGGCGCCTGCGGGCTCGTGGCCCGAGCCTGTAGGCCACCCCACCGACCCGCAGGCCTACGACCCGACCACGGGCGGCTATCCAACGGGCGGGTACGGGACCCCGGGCACGGGCGGGTACGGCGATCCGTCCACCGGCGGATACGGCGCCTCGCCCGGCGGCGGGTACGGCGCTTCACCCGGCGGCGGGTACGGCGGCCCGCCCAGCGGCAGCTACGACAACCCGCCCACGGGCGGGTATAGCACCCCGCCCACGGGCGGGTACCCGTCGGCGTGGGATGCCGGCTTCGGTGCGGCTCCCGAGAGTTACCGGCCTGGCCCGGACGGCTACATCGAAGGTGACAACACGGGCGGCTACCTCCCTTACCCGGACCAGCGGCACGCCGAGCGAAGCCCGCGGTCCGCCGGACCGGACCCCAGGTACACCGAGCCGGGGCAGCGATACGGCGATCCGGAGCCGCGATACCCCGAGCCGGGTCAACGGTTCGCCGCGCCGGACGCGCGGTACACCGCGGGTGGCCCACCGGGGAACTACTCGCCCGATGACCACGCCCGCGGATACGTCTCCGAACGCGGCGCGGACGACCCGGGCGGTGTGGTCGATCGACGGGGCGCGGACGATCGACGGAGCGCGGACAGCCAGGGCGGCGTGGACGGGCCGCCCGGTGAGGTCGGCGAGCTCTACCGGGATACGGGACAGCGTCGACGTCGTTCCGGCGGATCGCAGACCGCCGGGTGGGCCTGAGTCGATGCTGCGCGCCACCTTCAAGAGCCTGCTGGCCCGCAAGACGCGGCTGGCACTGTCCCTGCTGGCGGTCGTCGCCGGGGTGAGTTTCGTCACCGGCACACTGGTTCTCACCGACACGCTGAACAAGACCTTCGACAGCCTGTTCTCCAGTATCGACAAGAACGTCAGCGTTTCCGTCCGGGCCGTCAACCAGATTGACGCGGCCAGTGACGCCGGGCGCCCGCCGCTGCCCGCCTCGATCGTGCCGACCCTGGCCAAAGTGGACGGAGTGCGGGCCGCGGTCGGCGCCATCCAGGGCCAGGCCGTACTGATCGATCCGCGCACCGGCAAGCCTGCCGGCAACAACGGGCCGCCGGGGATCGGCTCGAACTGGACCGGCGGCGAGCCGACGTCCGCGCAGGCGATCGTGCGGGGACGCGCGCCGAGGACCGGCGAGATCGTGGTGGATCGGGCCACCGTCCGCTCGATGCACCTGGCGCTCGGCGCGCGGATCCAGGTGCAGACCAAGGGCGCCCCCGCGACGTACACCCTGGTCGGCACCTTCTCGATCGGCGGCCAGGACAGCCTCGGTGGCGCGTCGGTGACCGCGTTCGACACCGCCACCGCGCAGCGGGTGCTGCTCGCACCGAACCAGTTCAGCTCCGTGTATCTCGCCGCGGCACCCGGGATCGGCCAGGAGACGCTGCGGGCGCGGGTCGCCGCGACGCTGCCCACGGGTGTCCAGGCCATCACCGGCAAGCAGCTCGCCGACGAGAACGCCAGCGCCATCCAGCAGGCGATCGGCGGCTTCTCCACGTTCCTGCTGGTCTTCGCCGCGATCTCGGTGTTCGTCGGGGCGTTCATCATCTTCAACACCTTCACGATGCTCGTCGCCCAGCGGGTGCGGGAGCTGGCGTTGCTGCGGGCCATCGGGGCGAGCCGGCGTCAGGTCCAGGTGTCCCTGCAGATGGAGGCGGCTCTGGTCGGCGCGGCCGGGGCGACGGTTGGTCTCGCCTGCGGCGCGGGGCTCGCGGTACTGCTGCGGGCTGCCGTCGGCGCCTTCGGGGTGGAGCTGCCCAGCGGGTCGCTGGTCTTCGAGCCCCGCACGATCATCATCGCCTACGCCGTCGGCATTGTGATCACTTCGGTGGCGGCGTTCGTGCCGGCGCGCAAGGCCGCGTCGGTTCCGCCGGTCGCGGCGATGCGGGAGACCTACGTGCTGCCCGCCCGTTCCCTGCGGCTGCGGGCGATCGCGGGCATGGTGCTGGCCGGGCTCGGCGTGCTGCTGCTCGCGGTGGGTACCGCCTCGTCGGGCAAGTCGGCGGCCGGGGCCGTCGGCGCCGGTGCGGCAGCGATCTTCCTCGGCGTGGCGACCCTGTCGCCGCTGCTGTCCGTCCCGGTGATCCGGGTCCTGGGCCGTCCGTTCGTTGCCGTGTTCGGCACCACCGGGCACCTCGGCCAGCAGAACGCGATGCGCAATCCGCGCCGCACCTCGTCCACCGCCTCCGCCCTCATGATCGGGCTGGCACTCGTCAGCGCGTTCGCGATTCTCGGCCAGTCCATCAAGGAATCTGTGCGCACCACGGTGAACAACAGCCTCGGCGCCGATTACTACCTCACCGCGAAGGGCTTCGGCACCGGCTTCAGCGGCCAGGTCGCCCGCGACCTGGCGAGCCGTCCCGGCGTCGGCGTCGCCACCGGTCTGCGTGGCGGTCTGGCAAAGGTCGACGGGCGCGCCGTCCAGCTGCTCGCCGGCGACCCCACCGGCGTGCTCCAGGTTCTCGCCATCAAGAAGGTGGACGGCAACCTGCAGGGCCTCACCGACCACACCCTGCTCGTGGACGAGCCGACCGCCACCGACCGCCACCTCACCGTCGGCCAGAGCGTGACCGTCACCTATCCCGACGGTGCCGAAAAGCTCACCGTCGCCGGCATCTACAAGAAAAGCCAGGTCGCCGGCTCCTGGATCGTTTCCACTGGCCAGTACGCCCGGCACACCACCCAGGACCTCGACCTGTTCGTCCTGGTCAAACGGGCCGACGGTGCCGACCCGGCCGCGGTGCGTGCCACCATCGACGCAGTCGTCAAGCCCTATGCCACGGTCGAGGTCCGCGACCAGTCCGAGTTCGTCGCCCAGCAGGAGAAACAGGTCGATCAGCTGCTTGGCTTCATCTACGTTCTGCTGGCCCTGGCTGTCATCATCGCCCTGTTCGGCATCGTCAACACCCTCGCCCTGTCCGTGATCGAACGAACCCGGGAAATCGGCCTGCTCCGGGCCGTCGGCATGTCCCGAGCTCAGATGCGGGCCATGGTCGTCATGGAGTCGACCATCATTTCGGTGTTCGGTGCCGTACTCGGAGTCGCCGTCGGCAGCGTCTTCGGCTGGGCACTCACCCAGGCCCTGGCCAGCCAGGGCATCAGCACCTTCGCCTATCCCGCGTTCACCATCGTCATCGTCATCGTCATCGGTGTCCTGCTCGGCATCCTCGCCGCCGTCTTCCCCGCCCGCCGCGCCGCCCGCATGGACGTCCTACGCGCCATCTCCACCGCCTGACCGTCGACCATCCACTTCGCCCTGGCCAGCTACTGTGGGAAACTCGGACTTTTCTTTCTTTTGATCCCACAACTGTGCCAGGCCTACAGCCGAGTCCCCGCCTTCGACCACTTCGCCAAGAGCGCTGTTCCATCCTCCCAGATGTGGAGGGTTATTCAAGGAATGACCCCCGGAAAACCCGAACAACCCTCCACATGTGGATCCCTCTACCCTGAATTCCGTTCCCGGACAGCCACTCCGGCAGCCACATCACACGTCGCGACACACCTCTACACGCGGCAACGGCAACGGCAACGGTGCACAGGGCCAAGGAAACCGGCGTTCCGCCGACATGTGGAGGGTTATTCAAGGAATGACCCCCGGAAAACCCGAACAACCCTCCACATGTGGCCCGCCGCGCTCGGATGGCGACTGGTCGGGACAGGACGCCGGTGGCGCATGGGAACGGGGAAAGGACGGAGGCAACGCCAGCGAGTTTTCCACAGGGGCGGGGTCGTCCACAGATTTCCGAAGAAAGTGGTCGTGCGCCCGTCGGCGGTCCACCGTGGAGCAGGTGAAGTCCGTCGACCTTCCCACCGAGCTGCGACGCCTCTCGCGTCGGCAGGACGGCATGCTCACCTGGCCGCAGGTGCGCGCTGCGGGAATCACTCGCTGGCAGTTCGAACGCATGACGCGAGAGCATGGCTGGGCGACGCCGTGCCGCGGTACGGTGCTGCTTCCCGGCGCCCATCCGGTGCGGGGGCCGGCCCGAGCTGCGTTGGTGGGTAGACCCGACGCGGTGATCTGCGGCCCTACCGCGGCTGACCTGCTGATGTTGCCGGGCCTGCCGCGCTCGCCCTCGCCAGGCTCATCCCGTCAGCTCGGGCCGTCCGGGCCCGGACGGACAGCTGGGCGGCACACCACCGCCTCGGCCAGCGGTCGCGGGGCTGCCGACCAGCCGAGCCAGAAGAGCAATCCGGTGCATGTCCATCCGGTGCATGTGCTGGTGCCGCTCGATGCC
Source organism: Frankia sp. R82 (assembly GCF_023716925.1). Classification (GTDB taxonomy): domain Bacteria; phylum Actinomycetota; class Actinomycetes; order Frankiales; family Frankiaceae; genus Frankia. The sequence continues at coordinate 4,893 of NZ_JAMQQG010000011.1, read as the reverse complement.
CATGGGTCCGGTGACATCAGGGGGCTGGTCCGCCATCGTGGTACCTGGCGGCCGGACGAGTTGGAGAGCGTCCACGGCATTCCGGCGACCGGGGTGATCCGCACTCTCGTCGATCTCGTCAGGACCAGTGACCGGGTGACGGCCGTCGGGTTGCTGGATGCCGCCCTGCGTCACGGGCGGATCGCTGAGCTCGATCCGGTCATCGACGCTGCCGTGGGGCGCAAGGGCATGGCCGAGCGGTATGGCTGGTTCGCGCTGGTTGATGGGCGCGCGGAGTCACCCTTGGAGACGTGGTTGCGGCTTCTGCTCCTGGATGCGGGCCTTGTGCCCGAGGCGTTGCAGTGGCCGGTCTGGAGAAGCGATCCGATGTCGGCGCGGATACCCGAAGGAGTCGGGGCGGGTGGACTCGGGGCGGGCTTTTCGGATGACTGGGCGCAGGCACACAGCTGCGCCGCTCCGGTGAGAAGCGAGGGGCCGTCCCTGGGCGGCGACTGGCATCCACGCGAGCAGCAGAAGGTGCTGGCCCGGATTGATCTGGCGTGGCCGAGCAGGCTGGTGGCGGTGGAGGTGGACGGGGCGGTGGTGCACGAGCAGCCGCAGGCACTGTTCCGGGACCGCACCCGGCAGAACGACCTGATGGCTCTCGGATGGGTGGTGCTGCGGTTCACCTGGGCCGATCTGCTGCACCGGCCGCAGTCGGTGGTCGAGCAGGTTCGACATGCTCTGCGAGCTCCCCGGCGTCTGCCCTGCCCGCCATTCACGTTCCGGACACTGTGACCGCATCGGCAGGACGCAGGAGCGGGATGGACAGGCCGAAGGAGGGCAGCGGTGGAGGAGCCGACCGGCGCGGAGGTCAGGGGTGAGTACGGGAGCGGGTGCGGTGGGCGGCGAGGATGGTCTCGAGGCGGTCGGGATCGAGGGCGTGCAGGCTCGCGACGAGGGCGGCGAGCTGGTCGCGCAGGTGGGCGACCTCCGGCAGGTCGGCGAGGCCCGGGGCGGCCGCCGGGTGGTGGACCGTGGCGGGATCAGCGGCCGGAGTGGGGGGCGAGGTGAGCGGGTCGTCCTGGGGGGGCATGGAGGGGACCATGATGGTGGCGCAGCCGGCGGCGATGCCGGCGGTGGCGCCGGACCGGCTGTCCTCGAGGACGACGCAGGCCAGGGGGTCCACGCCGAGCTGGCGGGCGGCGGTCAGGTAGGGCTCGGGGTCGGGCTTGCGGCGGTGCACCTCGTCGCCCGCGACGGTGACTGTGAACAGGTCGCGGCCGATGACCTCGAGGACGGGGTCCATCAGGTTGCGGAAGGACGAGGAGACCAGAGCGGTGGGCACACCACGGTCGTGCAGGGCGGTGAGCAGTTCCAGGGCGCCGGGCTGGGCGACGATGACACCGGGTTCGCGGAACAGCTCCGCGGAGCGGCGCAGGAGGAACTGGGCGGTGTCCTCGACAACGGACAGTGGCTGGCCGAGCATCGAGACCATGATGGGGACCGCGGTGTCGATGCCATGGCCGATCATGGCCCGCTTCATCGCGGGGGTGAAGATGCCACCCAACCGCGCGGCCGCCTCGTGCTCGGCGACGGTCCAGATCGGCTCGGAGTCAACGAGCAGACCGTCCATGTCGAAGAAGACCGCCGCCAGGCTACCCACGTTCGCTCCTGCCCAAGCTTGCCGGTGAGGTGAACCGTCCAAGCTCGTATGCTGCCGGACCGCGTCGCAGCGCCCCACACCCGGTCAGTGCGGTCTGTCCCACACCGGGTGTCGTGACTCGGACAGCGGTCCGCGGAACTGTTCACGATCCCGCGGCGGCGGGTATCCGTCCGGAGCCGATACGGTGCTGCCAGCGGAACGATCCGGGACGTGAGCCCGGTAGGTCCGGCACCGTCCGGCATTGCTGGAGCACGGCGCTCCAGGTCGGTCGCAGAACGTGACACCAAGGCAGTTGTGTGGCGTCAGCTGACCGTCAGCAGACCGAGGAAGGGCGTTCCCACGAGTACACCGGCAGACTGGTACCGCGGTGGGTACCCGTGGGTAGGGGATTCCCACCGATTGCGAAGCGGGCTGACGTCACCGGATGTCGGCTCGGGGCAGGAGACGTCTGCGTGAGGACGTACCGTTGCACTGTCACGGGGGCAGTGGGCCGCCGCTGGGCGGCAGGAGGTGGTAGGTGATCGAGTTCTCCGGCGTCGGCCAGCTGCGGTCGCCGGTAGTGGTAGCCGCCTTCGAGGGATGGAACGACGCTGCCGACGCGTCGTCCGCGGCCGTCGAGCATCTGGAGACGGCGTTCAAGGCTCGGGTGATCGGCGCGATCGACCCGGACGACTACTACGATTTCCAGGTCAACCGGCCGACGGTGAGTGGCACTGACGGGGCGTCCAGGAAAATCACCTGGCCGACGACCCGGCTGTCGGTGGCCCGGCCGCCCAAGTCCGAGACGGACCTGGTGCTCATCCGTGGCCTCGAGCCGAACATGCGCTGGCGCGGTTTCACCGATGAGCTCATCGAGGCGGTGCACGCGCTCGGCAGTGACATGGTGATCTCGCTGGGGGCACTGCTGGCTGACTCGCCGCACACCCGCCCGGTGCCGATCAGCGGCACCGCCGGGGATGCGGCCACCGCCGCGCGGCTCGGGCTGGAACCGTCCCGGTACGAGGGGCCGACGGGCATCGTCGGGGTGTTCGGGGAGGCCTGCGCACGCGCCGAGCTCGCATCGGTGTCGTTCTGGGCGGCGGTGCCGCACTACGTGGCCAACCCGCCCTGCCCGAAGGCGACGCTCGCGTTGCTGCGCCGGGTGGAGGATCTGCTCGATATCGAGATTCCGCTCGGGGACCTGCCCGATCGGGCGAAGGCGTGGGAGCGTCAGGTCGATGAGCTCGCCGCCGGTGACACGGAGGTCGCCGAGTACGTCCGGTCGTTGGAGTCGCGCGAGCCGGAGACGGCGCTGCCGGAGGCCAGCGGCGACGCGATCGCCCGCGAGTTCGAGCGGTACCTGCGCCGCCGCGGCCAGTAGGTCGCCGGGCGCCGGCGTTACTCCTCTACGATCTCCGCGTCGACGATCTCCTCGTCGGCGCCGCGGCGGTAGCGGACGCTGGTCGTAGCTGTGCTGCCCGGACGCGCCGCCGTCCCGGTGACCGGGTCAGCCATGCCAGCGTCGGCGTGGCCGGATTCGGCGTGGCCGGCGCCGGTCGGCAGGGGGCCGGGGCTGGTGGCGCTGGCGTCGGTGGGACCTGCGTCGGTGGGGTCGGTGAGACGGTGGCGTCCCGGTGGACGGCGGCCGAAGCCGGCAGTGGCCCAGGCGGACTGGCCGGTCGCCGCGGTCGTCTCGTGGGTCCGGGGGACGAACGGTCGGGCCGACCCCGCGGTGAACCGGCCCCCGGCGGTGCCATAGGAGTAGCCGTCGCCGGCTGTCGCCGTTGTGGTCGTCGCTCTCCCGGTCGCTGCCGTTGCGGCGGCGGCGGCCCAGCCGCCGGCCGCGGGGCCGCTGCCGAACGGGCGACCGTTCGGGTCAGCCGTGGCCGTACCGCCCGGACCGAAGGTCACATCGGAGTAGCTGCTCGGCTCGTCCGCCGGGCCTGCCTCCGATGGGGACGAGACGGGCCACGACCCCGACGCACCGGCTGCCGCCTGGCCAGCTGCTGACGGACCTGCCGTGGACGAGCCGGAGTCGGCCGGTGCCGGGTCGGCCGCGGCAGACGGGACGGACACGTCGCCGGCGGAGCCGGAGTCCGAGAACCCGCCCGTGGACGGGCCGGAGGCCGAGGAACCGGAGGCCGACGAGCCTGCGAAGCCGCCATCGGGGCTGGCCCCGCCGGAGGGTGACGTCCCGGAGGGTGACGTCCCGGGCGGGGAAGTGCCAGGCGGGGAAGCGCCGGGCGGTGAGGTGGAGCCGGCACGGGCAAGATCGGTGACTGCCCGGTCGACCTCGTCCGAGCCGAGCACGGCGCGCAGCCGTAGGACCGCTCCGACGATCTCGCCCTGCTGGTGGCGCAGCAGCTCGAGGGTGGTGGTGGCGCGGGCGATCTGTTCCTGCAGTTCGAGGTGGCGGGTGTGAGCGATCCGCCGGCTTTCCTCGACCGCGTCGAGCAGCAGTTTCTCGGCCTGTTCGCGGGCCTCGCGGACGATCGGGTGGTTGGCTCCGGCATCCTCGATGACCTCTTCGAGGGCGGACTCGGCGATCCGGCGGGCGCCGTCGATGATCTCTTCGGCCTCCTGCTGGGCGATCGCGAGCATCTGACCGATCCGGCTGCCGGCCGACGGTCCCTCCGCTTCGACTCCACCGGAAGCTCCGGCACCGGCGCTCGCGGCCCCGTGGGGACCGCCAGCCGTTCCCCCGGCGGCGCCGCGTTCCTGTTCGTGCCGCAGGGCGGCTTCGGCGGCGGCGGCGCGGGAGGTCACGGAACTTGCGTACCGCCACAGGGTGAGCAGGTAGTCGTCCACCTGGCGCTGGTCGTAGCCGTGGGCGACCTCGTCGAAGGCGGGCCGCTCATCGGCGGATCCGGGACCGGTCCTGCGGTGGTGCGACCCCATCCCTCAGCTCCCTGTAGGTCGGACGGGTTCAAGGTCTACACCGAGCAGTGTGTCAACCAGTCGGGAGACCAGCGCGGGCGCCTCCCTCCCAACGCCCGCCACGTCACCAGAAGGCCAAGAGAACGAGACCTCACCTGCATCGGCACCACCAGATGGGCGCATTTCGGTAACAGGTTCGAAACCAACAGCAACGCCGTCGACCGCGGCGGCCCCGGCCAGGGCGGCGTCCGCCCAGGCATCGACGGCGTTCAGAGCGCCGGGGGCGTCCAGGTCGTCGGCAAGGCGTTCCCGGACGGCGTCGAGCACCCCGGTGGCGTCCGGGCCCGCGGGCAGGGCGACCGCGGCCCGCCAGCGCTCGAGCCGGGCCGTGG
>NZ_JAMQQG010000010.1 GCF_023716925.1 Frankia sp. R82 | reverse complement strand
CCCCCCCCCCCCCCCCCCCCCCCCCCCCCCCCCCCCCCCCCCCCCCCCCCCCCCCCCCCCCCCCCCCCCCCCCGGTCTAGGAGAGGCTCCAGTCGACGGGTTGGGCACCCTGGCGCAGCAGTAGGTCGTTGGCTCGGCTGAACGGTCGGGACCCGAAGAAGCCGCGGTCGGCCGACCGCGGGGACGGATGCGCGGACTCGATGACCGCGGCGCCGTCCAGGAAGGGCCGCAGGCTGCGCGCGTCGGCGCCCCACAGGATCGCAACCAGCGGCTTGCCCCGCCCGGCCAGCGCCCGGATCGCCTGCTCGGTGACCTGCTCCCAGCCCTTGCCCCGGTGCGACCCGGGCTGGCGCGGCGCCGTCGTCAACGCCCTGTTCAGCAGCAGCACACCCTGGCTCGTCCACCTGGTCAGATCGCCGTTGGACGGTTTCGGCACACCGACGTCCGCGCACAGCTCCTGGAAGATGTTCTGCAGACTGCCCGGCAGCCGACGCACCTCAGGCGCCACCGCGAAGCTGTAACCGATGGCCATCCCCGGGGTCGGGTACGGATCCTGCCCGACGATCAGTACCCGCACCTCGTCGAACGGCTGCTGGAAGGCCCGCAGCACGTGCGGCCCGGCCGGCAGGTAGCTGCGGCCGGCCGCGATCTCCGCCCGCAGGAACTCACCCATGGCCGTGATCCGGGCGGCCACCGGTTCCAGGGCCTGCGCCCAGCCTGGCTCGACAAGGTCCCGCAGTGGTTGCGCCGCCATGGCCGCACAGCCTACTTCTCCCCGGCCCTGGCCCTGGCGCCACCGACCGCGGCAGCGCGCGGCAGCCGGGTTACATCCCGCTTCGGCCGGAGATAACGGGACTCGGTGCCGGCCGCGGCACCTCTCGGGGCCACCGCCCCGACCCGATGTCCCCGTCGCAGGGGCAAGGCGAGGGAGCACCCATGTTCGGCCTCAGGAGATTCGTCGACCACGGCCGGGGGGTCGTGGAGCCGACCACCCGACTCATCCGGCCCGGCCTGAGCGGATTCAAACAGTTCCTGATGCGGGGGAACATCGTCGATCTGGCGGTGGCGGTCGTCATCGGCACCGCTTTCACCGCCGTGGTGAAGGCTCTGGTCGACAACGTGCTCACCCCGCTGATCGCCGCGATCGGCGGTAAGCCGGACTTCGCCGGCCTGCAGTTCACCGTGAACCACAGCGTCTTCCGCTATGGCCTGTTCCTGAACGCTCTGGTGACGTTTCTGATCATCGCGGCGACCGTCTACTTCATCGTCGTCCTGCCGATCGCCAAGGCCAACGAACTGCGCCGGCGCGGGCACCCGCAGCCCGAGGCCGAACCCGCCGTCAGCGACGAGACCCGGCTACTCGCCGAGATCCGGGACCTGCTGGCCGGGGACACCCGCCGACTGCCCAGTCAGGGCACCGAGGCCGGCGCCGTCCTCGCCGCCGAGCACGAGCAGACCACCTGACCCGCGGTGGACGCCGCGTTGGCACGACAGCCGCCGACGAGATTCGAGTACCGAGCCCCGCGGACCCACCGTGCCCGGGGTGGCCGTATTCCGTCATTTCGGGTCGCCACCCGTCCCATCTGCGCCTAATCTGAGGTCGATAGGTATGGACGGGGAAGGAGATCATTATGCCCAGGTGTCCGCACACACGCTGTCGACGGTCCCGATGAGTGCGCCGGTGGTCGTCGCGGTGGTGGGTGGTGGGGCGAGCGGTTGCCTCGCCACCGCCCAACTGGCAAGGTCCGCGGCGGTTACCGGCCGAGGATTCACGATATTGCTCGTCGAACCGGGCGATGTCGGTGAGGGTCTGGCGTATTCGACCCGAGATCCGCGGCACCGGCTCAATGTTCCGGCCGCGAAGATGAGCGCCTTCGACGATGATCCGCTGCACTTCCTGCGCTGGCTCCGTCGGCACGTCGCCGTCGACTTTCCGGCCGGCGGTTTCGCTCCCCGGCAGTTCTATGCCGATTATCTTCGTCACACGTTGGAGGAGACGCTGCGCGCCGCGAACGGGGTGCGCTGCAAGCGGGTGTACGCCCGTGCCACCGACGTCCGCCGGCATGGCCGCCGGCTGCGGCTGACCCTCGACGACGGGACCAGCCATCCGGTTGACGGCGTCGTCCTCGCCCTCGGCCATGGCGCCGCGACGACGTCGTGGGCGCCGTCGGCGCTGGCCCGCTCGCCGCGCTTCATCAGTGAACCGTGGCGGGAGGACACCCGGGCGCACGTCCCGGCCGGCAGCGACGTGCTGCTCGTCGGCGCGGGTCTGACCATGGCCGACCTGGCCCAGCGCTGGAGCCGCGCGGGGGTGCGCCTGCACGTGACCTCGCGGCACGGGTTGCTGCCGTTGCCCCACGCCACCGACCCGGCGCCGCCGCTCGCTCCCCCGCAGCTGCCGGCCGGGCCGATCACCCTCGGCCAGGCCCGCCGGCTGGTCTTCGCGCACATCCGCGCGGCCGACGGCGACTGGCGCCGCGCCGTGGACGCACTGCGTCCGGTGACCACCGAGTTGTGGTCCCGGCTGGACACGGCCGACCGGTCGAGGTTCCTCGCGACGACGGTGCGCCGCTGGGACCAGGTGCGCCACCGCGTCGACCCGGCCATCCACGCCTGGCTGGAGCAGCGCCGCACCGAGGGATCGCTGGTCGTGCACACCGCGCAGGTCGTCGACGCGCGCGACACCGAGGCCGGCGTCGAGGTCTCGCTCAGCGACGGCTCCCGCATCGTCGCCGCGGCCGTGCTCAACTGCACCGGCGCGGGCTCCGGCGTGCGCACCAGCCACGATCCCCTGGTCATGAACCTGCTCGCCGCGGGCCTGGCCACCCCGGACGCCCTGGATCTGGGATTCGCCACCGACGCCTCCGGTCAGCTGGTCGCCGCCGACGGGCCCCGCCCGGCGATCTGGGCCATCGGCCCGTTGCGACGCGGCGAGCTGTGGGAAAGCACGGCGATGCCCGAGATCCGCAGCCAGGCGGCCACGCTCGCCCGCGCCCTCGTGGCCGCCCTGCCGACGCCGCGAACCGGCCAACGGGTGCACGACCCCTACGGTCTGCCACTGACCGCGAGCCCGGCCGCGGCCGGGCGTTATGTCGCCGGCCTCGGCCGGATCCTGCGGGTGCGTTCCGGCGCCGAGACCCTGGTGGCCGAGGCCGTCGCGGCCGACCCGCAGTTCGCCCTCGGGCAGGCGGTGCTCGCGCTGCTCGGCGCCGAATGGGGCGCCGACGTCGACGTCACCACTGCCCTGCGCGAAGCGCAACGCCATGCCGGACGGGCCGACGAGCGGGAACAGCGCTTCATCGACGTCGTCGCCGCCCGCATCCACGAGCCGGGCAGCGCCGGTTCGGCGGCGGCGCTGCTCAGCTACATCCAGGCCTATCCCGAAGACGCCCTGGCTGTCAGCATCGCCGTGCCGACCATCGCGTTCAGCGGCGCGACGGAACTCCCGGCGGAGGCCTGGGCACTGGTGGAGGGGCTCGCCCCCGTCTACCGCGACGACTGGTGGTACCGCGGTCTGCTCGCCTTCACCCGCCAGGAGCAGGAACGCTGGGACGAGGCCGCCGAGCTCGCCGCCCTGTCGCTGGCTGTCGAACCGACCGCCGGGCATGCCGTCCACGCCAAGACCCACGTCCACTTCGAGACCGGCGACCACGAGGCGGGGCTCGCCTGGCTGGATGCCTGGATCTCGACCTGCGGGTCGGACTCGTCGCATCGGGCGCACTTCTCCTGGCATGCGGCGATGCACGAGCTCGCCCTCGGCGATGACAATGCGGTCCGGGCGCGGTACCGCGCCCAGCTCGCGCCGCCGTCCGTGGCCGGCGTCCGAGCGCTGATCGACTCGGCGTCGCTGTTGTGGCGCGGTTTCACGGCCGGCACCTGGACGTCGGTGGAACTCGGGCCGGTGCTGGCGACCGTCCCCGGCGATCTGCTCGTGAACCCGCCGACGCCCTTCGTCGGGCTGCACGCGGCCATCGCCCTGGCCGCCACCGGCGACTGCCAGCGACTCGCGCAACTGCGCCGGTCCGCGGCCGCCCGCAGCAACACCGTGTTCACCGACACCGTCGCACCGCTGGCCGATGCCCTGATCCACCTGGTGCTCGGCGATCCCGACCGGGCGACCGATGCGCTGACCGCGCTGTCCGGCGTCGAGCGCCTGGGCGGCAGCGCCGCTCAGCGCGAGATCGTCGAGGACACCACGATCTACTGCGCCATCCAGGCCGGACGGCCCGGCACAGCCCAGTCCCTGCTACAGAACCGCCTCCACCGCCGCTGCTCCCCTCGCGACGCCCACCTGCACACCCACCTGCGCGCCGACCATCCGGCCGGGCACCCGTCTCCGGCCGAGTAACCGGTAGTTCCCACCAAACCCGGCCCCTCGTCCGCCGAGCCACCGCCGCCCGAGCCCTGGGCTCGGGCGGCGGTGTCGAATCGGACCGTTACCAGCCTCTGGACGAGACAACCCGACCCAATGTCGCCGTGAGTAACCGATGTTGGGCGTGTCGCGTTCGGCGTGTCAATCTTTGTGGCCCTTCTACCGGGCTCGAGACCAAGAAATATTCGTTTCACCCCGGTAGAAGGACCCATCGGCGCCGATCGGCCGGCGGATCTGACTGCGTGCGGTGAGGTTCGGGCGGCGATGGCCCGGTGCGGGGTACGCGGGGTGCGGGGGCGGCATGGTGGGATGCGGCCCACCATGGACGGACACCAGGTCGCGATGATCAGGTCGCGACGGTGCCCGGCTCGGTGACAGCGCCTGGGGTGAACCGGCCGGTCACCTCTTTCGGCTGGTCCGCCGCATCGGTGAAGCGGACGAGGCAGGTGATGGAACGGGTGCCGGCCCGCCAGCTTTCCGCATTGAGCAGATGCCAGCCGGCAGTCACCGTCGCACCACCGAAGCGGGACTGACGCAGGTACGGGGCGTGCAGTGGCGCACAGGCCGCGGCGGCCATCCGGTCGAACTCCGACGGGGACGGCAGCTCACTACCGGGCAGGCCGGCCAGGGCCGCCGGGCCCACGCTCTGGTCGGTGTGCGGCCGGTCGCAGTTCACCTCCTGCTGCAGTCCCTGTTCGTCGCGGCGGAAGCAGGTACCGGCGGGGAAGACCAGCGCCTGATCGGCGCCGTGCACCTGCCCGGTGAACTCCGGCATCAGCACGCTGTGGAGGGACGAACGGACACTGAGACCGCAGACGACGTGACGGTCACCCGCATCCCAACGGGTGTGCAGCGGATGGATGGTGCTGGGAGCAAACCGGCCGACGGGATCGAGGGAGTACCCAAGATAGGAGGTGATGAAGGAGGTGCAGTGGCGTTTGCGGAGCCGAAACGAGCGATCGCGGCCCTGGTTCTGGCCGGCGGCTCGAATGCCGTCGCCCCCCGAACAAAGTCCTCGTCAAGTACGAGCCCGTAGAACGGATCAGGCTCGTCATCCGACCGGACCTCGTTGTTCTGCGGCACGCCGCCCACTCCTCTAATCAAACAGGGCCAGGGTTTTTCGCATCACACCACGATGTGCACTACAACCCGGGTCTCGCGCACCACGGCCGACCACACGGATCCTCCGACGTTAACCGCTCCGGTCGCGGTCCGGTTTGCAGCCAGATGCCGTCCCCGGACATTATCGAATGGCCGCGGATCAGGCCCACGGCCCCCGGCCAACGCCGCTCGGCATCGAAGCCCGCCGATCCACGACTGCCCGTGACGGTCAGGGGCCGAGCAGGGCCAGCGGGACGACGGCGATGTCGTCGCTGCGCCGATCTGGCGTACCGGCCGGCGTAGCGAACGACCGCGCAGCTACCCTGGCCACCGCAGGCTCGCTACTCTTCCCCACGCAGGCGCTCTGGTCTTCCATGCGCAGACATCATTCCGACCGGCGAGGGGCCGGAACGGGCGGGTTCCTGCTGTTCGTAAGGTCCTTCGGTCGCCGACACGCGTCCCACGATCAGTCCTGTGGTTCGGAACGGGGAATCTTGACCACCCTCACGCCTGCTGACCGTGTTCGAGGCTGCCTGCTTGGTGGCCACCTTGGTGACGCGCTCGGCGCGGGCATCGAGTTCCTCGGCACGCTGGACGCGATCCGTGCGAAGCACGGCCCGGCCGGCGTCACCGGCCTGACCGCAAGCTATGGCGGAGTGCTCGCAGCCTGCACCGACGACACGCAGATGACCCTGTTCACCGCCGAGGGCCTGATCGGAGCGGCCCGCAGCGGCAGCAGCGATGTGGCGGTCGAGGTCTACCGGGCGCATCTGCGCTGGCTCGACACGCAGTCCAGGCGACATCCGCCCGCAGATGCGACGGGCCTGGCCGCCGAGCGGGTTCTCTATGCCCGCAGGGCTCCCGGAAACGCCTGCCTTTCGGGCCTGGAATCCCCAGACATGGGCACGTTCGCACAGCCCAGGAACCCGAACAGCAAGGGCTGCGGGACGGTGATGCGCAGCGCCCCGTTTGGTCTCGTCCATGCCCACGACCGGGCCCGCGAGCTCGCCGAGGAATGCACGGTACAGACCCATGGCCACCCCACCGGGATCCGATCGACGGGTCTGTTCGCTGGCCTGGTCGCCGACCTTGTGGCCGGCGTTTCCCTCCAGGCGGCGGTCGGGCGGACCCTGGATGCCGAGGGGTCCGGGATCGGTGCGCGGGAGACCCACGACGCACTCGCGCGGGCGGTCAGGCTCGCCGAGGCGGCGACCGGCGGCCCCAGGGCCGAGGATGTTGCCGCGGTCGGCGCCGGCTGGATCGCCGAGGAGGCGCTGGCCATCGCGGTGTACTGCGCGCTGGCCTGCCGGGGTGATGTCGTCGCCGGCCTGCTCGCGGCGGTCAACCACGGCGGCGACAGCGACAGCACCGGTGCCATCGCGGGAAACCTGCTCGGGGCCGCCTACGGCAGTCAGGCCCTGCCCGCGCGGTGGGTCGCCGAGCTGGAGGCCCTCGCCGTCGTGCACCGCATCGCCGACGACCTGATCGACCTGATCGACCACTGACCCATCCCATCCGGTTGGCACTGGGCAGGGACTGTCAGGTCAACGTCTCGCGGCCGCACGTCCAGGGTTCTCATCCGGGGTGAGGCCGCGCAGCGAGGTGGCGGTGACGATCGCGCCGGCCGACAGCACCACCCCGCCGACAACCAGCGCGTATCGGGTGCCGGCAGCGCTGGACGACGCCAGACCGAGGACCACGCCGAGGACGGCGACGCCCAGGGCAGCACCCACCTGACGAGCGCAGTTGAGTGCACCTGCACCGATGCCGGCGAACTCCACCGGGACGCTGCCGGCCACCCCGGCGACCAGAGCAGGCAGGGCGAAGGAGATACCGAACCCGAACACCAGCAGACCCACCACGGTCGCGGCCAGCGCGACGCCGGAGTTGCCCGTGAACGGTGCCTGGATCAGTGCGCCGGCGCTCATGAGGACGAAGCCGAGCGTGGCGGGGCGGCGGGGACCGATCCGACCGACGAGGCGACCGGTGAGAATCGGATTGACGGCGGTGGGGACGGTCAGTGGCAGGAAGGCCAGTCCGGCGCCGAACGCCGAGTATCCGCGGGCCTCCTGGAGGAACAGCGACAGTACGAACAGGAGCCCCGACAGACCGAAGTTGGCCAGCAGACCGGCCACCAGCGCAGCCGAGAAGCCGCGGCTACGGAACATGCGCGGCGGAAGCAGTGCCGCGTCACCGGCGCGCGTCTCGGCACCGACGAAGGCCGCGGCCGAGGCCACCGTGACCGCGAAGGCGCCCAGTACCTCTGCGGCTGCCCAGCCCCTGACCGGACCCTCGACCAGCGCGTAGACCACAGCGGCCAGCGCGAGAACACCGCTGATCTGCCCGGGCAAATCCAACCCGCCGCGCTGCCTGCGCGCGGTCTCCGGGGCGTACCGGGCCGAAAGAACCAGGCTTGTCAGGGCCAGCGGCACGTTGACCAGGAAGATCGCGCGCCAACCGACCGTCTCGGTCAGTATGCCGCCTACCACCGGCCCGGCGGCCAACGCGGCGCCGGTGATCGCCGCCCAGGTTCCTATCGCGCGGGCCCGCTCGGCCGGCTCGGCGTAGGCATGGGCTATCACCGCGAGGGAAGCTGGCAGCAGGAGTGCTCCAGCCACACCGAGCGCAAGTCTCAGCGCCACCAGCATGGGAAGGCTGGTCGCGGCGGCCGAGACACCGGAAAGCACACCAAAAGCGATCAGTCCACAGAGAAAGACCCGCCTGGCACCGAAACGGTCCGACAGCCATCCCGCGGTGAGCAGCACGGCGGCAAACGTCACCGTGTAGCCGTTGCTGACCCACTGCAGACCGCTCAGGCCGACCTGCATACTTCGGGAGATCGCCGGGAGCGCCACCGAAACAATGGTCAGGTCCAGCAGGACCATGAAATAGCCGAGCGAAAGCCCGACCAGCAGGGCGCGCGGCGGCCTGCTGGTCGGCGGTGCCGGTGCCGACGGCAGTGCCACGACAGTCGGTGGTGCCACGACAGTCGGTGGTGCCACGACAGGCGACGGTTCCACCGGCGTCATGCGTTTTCTCCCTGTTCCGGAATCGGCTGCCGCACCGGCTTCGCCGGGCGGCGACAGGGCCATTACATGTGCCCAGGAACGAGAATTACGGCCGGTCGCACCGGGAATATCCGTTGAGTATCATCGGATGAGCCGATGGATCCAGGGAGAGGGCCCGGGCTGTGGAGCTGAAACATCTTCGTACGTTCGAGACGGTGGCCCGTACCCTCAACATCACGCAGGCGGCGAGAGAGCTGCACTACGCGCAGTCCAGCGTCAGCGATCAGATTCAGGCACTCGAGCGCGACCTCGGCGTCCCCCTGCTCGACCGCTCACAGCGCCAGATCCGGCTGACCGCGTCGGGGGTGGCGCTCTCGGAGTACGTGAGCAGGATCTTCGTTCTCGTCGAGGAAGCCCGCCTCGCGATCTCACAGCCCAGCACAGAGCTCGCGGTCGGCGCCCTGGAAACGGTGAGCGCGCACCTGCTGCCGGCGGTGCTGGCGCAGCACCGCGCGCTGTACCCGCAGGTACGGGTGCGCGTGGCGCAGCACAACCGCGGCGAGCTGTACCAGGCGGTGCGCCGGGGCGATCTCGATCTCTGCCTCACCTTCGGCGATCCGCCGCCCGACCCGGCCCTGCGCTCGGAAAAACTGGCCCAGGAACCGTTGGTGGTCATCGTGCCCACGGCCCATCCACTGGCCCGGCGCGATCGAGCGCACCTGGCGGAACTCGGCCGGGAGCCCTTCCTGGCCACCGGCCGGGGCTGCGGCTTTCGGGAGATGTTCGACGACGCCTTCGCCGCGACGGCTGCCCGGGAGCCCGTCGCTGAGGTGTCTAGCATCGCCACTCTCAGCGCCTGTGTGGCAGCGGGGATGGGCTGCGCGCTGCTGCCTCGGATCGCGGCGCGCCCCCCGGCCGCGCGAGGCGAGGTGGCCATGGTGGCGGTCGACGCCGCCGATCTGCACACGACGCTGACCCTGACCTGGCTTGACCGCAACGGCACGAACCCGAACCTCACCGCCTTCCAGACCGTGCTGCGCCAGCAGCTGGGAGAAACACGCTGATGGGTGGTCAGGCGTTCGGAACGGACGGGAGCAGTGCGGTCGAAGCGGCGGATGACGCCGGGTTTCGGCGAACGGGACGCGTGGCGTTACGATCCGCCCTACGTCACCGCCTCCAACGAACGCGCCGTTCGCCTGTACCAGCGCCTCGGCTTCCCGAGGCCGGCCGGCACACGGAGACGTTCGACGGTCACCAGTCCGTGGAGTTCATCGGCCTGGAAGCGACCGATGCCCGAGCACGCGACCCCGCGCAGAGCGTGGAAAGCGCAGCACTTGAAATCTCTCCAGAGGCGGACGGAGTAATTCACCGCGACCAGCACAGACCGGCAGACAGAGATGCGCCGAAAGCGCCTCGGAAAAGTCGGCCAAAAGTCTTGGTTCCGGTGGGTTCGAGACATTCTTTCAGTGGCCTTGCTAATAGCAATGACACTTCCGATCGAGCATTTTATCGACCTGGGCGGGAGCTGGCTCCTTGTTGCGTTCGGGCTCGCCGTAGCCGCGAGTGCGACCGTCACCCTGTTTTCGACCCGGCCATATCTGGAAGAAAGGAGCGGCCAGCCGATCCATCTCGGCAGGAGAGCCTCGGAAAGCCCGCCGCAATCACCCATCGTGGAGCCGGATCCAACGCGCATCGATGACGATGCATCCCACAGAGACCCGACCTTTCCGACCGACGTCCAGCCGGCCGAAATCCGGCCAGCTGATATCCGGCCATGGCGGTGGCACGCAGCAATGACACTCAGCTTCATCCTGCTGAGCGCACTGACATTGGCCGTCGCAATGGATGCGCCCCCTTTCTTTTTCGTCCCACTGGGGCCCTTCGCGGGAGCCGCAGTGAGAATGCTGGTACCCGAGGACCGGTGAGCTCATAGCATTCGGCGGGCTTCCTTCATGGGACGCAGTCAAACTGCCACCTGAGACGGCGGATCGAGGTCGACTTTGAGTTGACTGTCCCTTATCGCCGCTCCAGTCGCGCGATCCCACCGGTCTCGAGGGCGACGTGGAGCGAGCCATCGGGGGCGATGGTGAGGCCGTGCGGTTCACTGGAGGGCGTCGGCAGGTCGTATTCGTCGATCCGGCCGGCCGCGGTGATGTACCCAATCCGACCCACGGCCCATTCGGTGAACCAGCAACCACCAGCGGTCGGGTCGGCAATGATCGCATGCGGTCGGGCGTCCCGATCAGGGAGCGGGAACTCCTCGATCAGTCCGTCCGGGCTGATCCGACCTATCTGACCGGCGGCGATCTCGGCGAACCAGAGATCGCCATCGGTGCCCTGGCAGATCCCGACCGGGGCGGCGCTGGGAGTGGGCAGCGGGTAAACCGTGGTCTGCCCGTCGAGGGTGATACGTCCGATCGCGTTCGCCTGGTTGAGGGCGAACCAGAGGGCCTCGTCGGCTCCGGCGGTGATCGCCGCCGGAAAGGCGTGGGCGACCGGCAGCGAGAACTCGGTGATGGTGCCGTCCGCGGCGATGCGTCCGATCTGGTCGCTGTTCATCTCGGTGAACCACAGCGCGCCGTCCGGGCCGAGGGCGAGGCCGAAGGGCCCGCTCTCCGGAGTGGGAACGGGCCTCGAGCCGGTCTCGCCGTCCAGAGTGATCCTTCCGATCCGATGGTCGCGGTTGCGGGTGAACCACAACGCACCGTCCGGGCCCTCAACGATGATCGACGGCCCGCAGGAGGCCGGGGCGAGCTGGTACGAGTCGAGCTGACCGTCGCTGGTCAGCCGGGCGATTCGCCCGGCATGGACCATCGTGAGCCACAGCGCCCCGTCGGGGCCGGAGGTCAGATCGTAGGGACCGGCATCAGGGTCCGCGATCCGCGTTTCACGAATCATGACAGTTACCTTGTGTCAACCCCACGCAGGGCACCCTCTCCCTCTCGACCTATTTCTGCACAATGATGCGTTCACCTTCGCCCACGGGTTCCTGGAAGTCGGTGAAAAAGCGTTCCAGCAGCTCGTCGGAGACGGTGACGCTGTTTGCGCCGCCTTCCCGGCCACGCAGGGCGAGTCGATGTCGGAGCGTGGCAAGATCGGCCCTCAGCCAGACGAGTTCCCAGCCGGCATCAACTGGATCGAGGACTGGCCCGTCGTCGTGCCAGACCGTTTTCCGGTTCCCCCGGCACACACCTCCTTTGTCGAGGAATATACGTCCCCGACGCTGCATCCTCGGTGGATCTCGCCGGGGCCCGATCCACGGACGTTCATCCGTCCCCGCACCCGCACCCACGACGACGAGGGCAGCGGGGGCGGCAGTGGCGGGGGCGGCCAGGACGGTGGCATCGTGCTGTCGGCCGGCCGGGAACCCACGGCCCGCGAGGCGCGTGGCCTGCTCGCGGTACGAACCCAGGACCCGCACTGGCAGACCACCGCCACCGTCTCGGCCGGCGACGTCTGCCTCATCGTCCGGTTTGACGACGCGCACTGGGCCGCGCTCGAACGGCGCGGCGACGTGCTCTCGGCGCGAGTGGTCGTCGGCCCGCTCGACCAGACTCTGGCCACGGTCACCGGCATCGGAACCGATCAGGCACTGGCCATCCGTGCGGTCGCGTACCCCGAGACGCGCACCTTTCCCGAGGGCCCCGACCAGCTCCACCTGGGTCACCTCGAGGACGGCGAGTTCCGTGCGCTCGCCGCCGTGGACGGCCGGTACCTCTCGACAGAGGTCGCCGGAGGTTTCACCGGGCGCGCCGTCGGCGTCGAGGCGCCCGGCGCCGACGCGGTGCTGACCAGGTTCGAGTACCGGGCCCTGGCCACGGCCACCACGTGACCACGTGCTGGCTCGACCCGGGCCAGCCGATCAGCTGGCCGGGGGCGTCATCGTCGCCGACGGGACGTCGAAGTAGCCGATGATGTCCGCCCCGCGGACAGCCAGGTCGCGGTCGGTGAACCCGTCGAGCCGTTCGGCGTCTCGGGCCAACACCGTCGCCCCGCCCTTGTCGACCAGCATGAGGTAGATGCGGGTGGTGATGCCGGGATAGCCCGGGTAACCCACGAGGCCGCGCGGTCCGCGGAAGCAGAGCTGCTCGGAGACCGTGAGCACGTCCCCGGGGTAGTAACGGCCGTTGCCCGGGTTGTGGCGGGGGGTCGAGTCGGTCGTGCCGGGATCGGCCCAACCGGCGCCGACGAGTTCCTTGCCGGCCGGTACCGGCGCCGACAGTTTGCCGCCGACCTCCAACGACGGGTTCCAGGCGGCGTGGTAGGTGTAGGAGGCCTGGGAGACCCGGACCCCGTACTGGCCGGCGCCCCGCTGGTCGACAATGGTCGCCGTCGTCGTGAGCGGCAGGTGGTAGCAGCCGGATGGACCAGCTGCGGTGCGCGGGGCCGGCATGGCGGTCGAGGCGGTGCTGCCACCGAACAGCAGTGCGCCCAGACCGATACCAGCTCCCAGGCCCACCCCGAGAAGGCCGACCGCCGCGACAACCAGTACCTGGACCGGTCGTACCGGCCGCCCCTCGCCGGGCCGTGCCGGGACGGGCTCGGCCGGATTGCTGGCCGACGGGCCGGTGGCTGGCAGAGCAGTGGCTGGCGGAGCAGTGGCTGGCGGAGCGCCGACGGCAGCTGCCGGCGGCTCGTCCGCGTCCCGGTCGGTCCCACGTTCAGGTCCAGCTCCCGTTCCCGCTTCGGCCGGGCCGGCGTCGGGTTCCGTTCCCAACCCGGCTGTGCGCTGCAGCCGGTACCAGGCAGCCAGCCAGTCGGTGCGGCGGGCCGGGTCGAAGGCCTCGACGATCCGGGTCACCGAGTGTTCGGTGAGCCGACGGCGCCGGTTGCGCAGGTCGTTGATGGTTGTCTTGGACAGGCCGGTCCGTGACTCGACCGACCGGTCGTTGGACCGTCCCCACAGGCCGGTGATCGCTTCGTGCAGGTCCTGGTAGCTGGAGATCCCGTTCGGGTCCTCCGGCACAGTTTCCCCCGTGTGCGACATAACTTCCGTTTCTCGGTGATCCGCGACTTTTTCAGCGCTTTATCCGTCTGTTCCTTGCCGGATCGGCAGTTCTTTCCGTTTCGGCCGTCCCGGCGGGACAGGACGGGACAACCGGTACTCATCATGCCGATGAACCGCGGTTTCGGACACCGCCGCCCGGTTACGGTTCTGCCTGGCCCGGCCGTTCGGGGGGAGGTCGGGCCACCTGACATCAACGGCACGGGCGCAGTTCCACTGGACGAGCTGCCACAGGTCACCGACGAGTACCGGCGGGAGCCGACCGTCTGATCGGGTTCCGCCGACGAGGTGGTGATCGCGTGTGTATCCGCCGGGCGCTGGCGCCCTGGCGCGAGCTGCGGGAACTACGGGGCCGGGTCGACCGGTTGGAGATAGCCCTGGCGACGACCCGGGCCGAGCCGCCGGCCGTCGTCCACGACCTGATCGCCGTGGCCGACAGGCTGGTCGACCTGACCGCCGACGAGGCGATCGCCGACCCCGCGGCCGCGGCCGCGTTCGCCCGCTGGATCACCCAGCGGGTGGGCACCATCATCATCCACTGCGAGCTGGTCTGGATCGCCGACGAGGGACCGTTCGATTCGGCCCGGCACGAGGCGGTCGCGTCCCGGCCGGCGCCGGATGCCGGACAGCAGGGCCACATCGCCGAGACCGTTCGACCCGGCTACCTGTGGCGCGGCCAGATCGTCCGACCCCAGCAAGTGGTCGTCTACCGCGCGCCCGCCCCACCCGCCCGCGAATAGGCCGCCTGACCAGGTCTTTTATCGATTCCAGGTCACGTGGGGTGGCTGCGGCGCGACGTCCCTGCCAGGTGGTTTCTTCGGGAAATTGTCACCTCGCACCGTCCTGCCCCTTGCGGTGTGGAATCCTGACGGCGGCGGAGGCGGCCCGCCGTGTCCGGAGCATCGCGAGCTCGGTGTTCTCACCGCGGGTGTTCGCGTATATCACAGTGTTGAGGAGAGCTGGG
The DNA here is from genome assembly GCF_023716925.1 of Frankia sp. R82. Classification (GTDB taxonomy): domain Bacteria; phylum Actinomycetota; class Actinomycetes; order Frankiales; family Frankiaceae; genus Frankia. The sequence goes on along the minus strand of NZ_JAMQQG010000010.1, from coordinate 31,881 downwards.
CTGGTGCGAGTTTCAATGTTTCGCCACCGTTGGGTGGTGGGATGTGCCGCGGTGCTGGCGTTCGGCCTGACCGCGTGTTCCGGCTCGTCGAGTGGGTCAGATGAGGTGAGCCCAGCGGCCACGGGATCCGCCTCGGCGTCGCGTTACGCGACGCCACTGAAGGGGATCTGCCCGTCCACGGTCGTCATTCAGTCGAACTGGTGGCCCGGCCTTCCCGACGCCTACCTGTACCAGCTGCTGGGCCCGAACCCGACGATCGACGTGGGCAAGAACCGGGTCGAAGGGCCGCTGGGTGCCACCGGAGTGCGGCTCCAGGTGCGCGCCGGCGGGCCGGCGACCGGTTTCCAGCCGGTGACCTCGCTGCTGGCTCAGGACGACAGCATCCTGGCCGGCTATGTGGGCACGGACGAGGCCGTGCAGGCCTCCGGGAAGCAGGCATCGGTCGCCGTCTTCGCGCCGTACGAGAAGTCACCGCTGGCGTTGATCTGGGGCAATCCGGAGTGGAACTTCAAAACCGTCGCCGAGATCCGCCAGTCGGGCGCGCCGGTGCTGGCCAGCGCCAGCGGGACGTCCTTTCCTGACGTCTTCGTCCGGGAGGGTTTGCTGGCGAAGTCCCAGGTCGACACCTCCTATCAGGGGTCGCCGGACCGGTTCGTCGCCGCCGACGGCAAGATCGTTCAACAGGCTTTCGTCACCAACGAGCCCTACCTGCTCGAGCACGATGTCAAGGCGTGGGGCAGGCCGGTGAAGCAGCTGCTTCTGCAGGACGAGTACCCCGCGTACATCTCCGCGCTGGCCGTCCGACCGGACAAGGTGTCGAGCCAGCGCGCCTGCCTGGCCAAGCTGGTGCCGTTGTTGCAGCGGGCGCAACGGGACTACGTCGCCGATCCGGCGCCGGTGAACCAGCTCCTACTGAAAGTCGTCGGTACGCTGCACACCGGCGGTTTCACTCTCTCGTCCGGACTGCTCTCATACGGTAACGCCACACAGAAGAAGCTCGGCCTGATCGCCGACGGCAGTGATGGAGTACTGGGCAGCTTCGACTCGGCCCGGGTCGGAAAACTGATCGGCCGGCTGGTCCCGGTCTTCACCGAGAAGGGCAGTACGCCGAAGCCGGGTCTGGCCGCTTCGGACCTGGTGACCAACGAGTTCCTCGACAAGACGGTGACCCTGAAGTAAGGGACAGAACGGCGAGAAAGAAAGAGGAAGGAAAAGACCGTCCGGGGCGGCGCTGCCCCGGACGGTTCTTCTGATGAGCATCGGGCCGTGTGGCCAGGCTGCGAAGGGAACGTTACCCATGAGCGACGCTTCGGCACCTGCTGTCGACATCACCGTCCCGCACTCGGCGCGGGTGTGGAACTACTGGCTGGGCGGGAAGGACCACTACCCGGTGGACCGCGAGTTCGGCGACCGGCTCTACGAGTTGCTTCCCGAGATTGTGCAGATCGCCCGCCAGGCCCGGGCCTTTCTCGGCCGTGCGGTCACCTATCTGGCCGGCGAGGTGGGTATCCGGCAGTTCCTCGACATCGGTACCGGCCTGCCGACGGCCGACAACACCCATGAGGTGGCGCAGCGGATCGCCCCCGACTCGCGGATCGTCTACGTCGACCATGATCCGCTGGTCCTGGTGCATGCGCGGGCCCTGCTGGTGGGCACACCCGAGGGGGTCACCAACTACGTCGACGCCGATGTCCGCGAGCCGAAGAAGATCCTCCAGGCGGCCCGCGAGACCCTGGACTTCACCCGGCCGATCGGACTGATCATGATGGGGATCATGGGGAACGTGGCCGACCTCGACGAGGCCTACGCCATCGTGCAGGAACTGCGCGACTCCCTTCCTGCCGGCAGCTACCTTGTGTTCAAGGATGGCACCTACGCCGTCATGGGCGAGGAGCGCGCCGACAGCATCCACGATCTCCACGAGCACGAGAAGTTCCCGTACCACATGCGCACCCCCGAGCAGGTGGCCCGTTTCCTCGACGGTTTCGCACTCGTCGAGCCGGGCCTGGTCTCGACACCGTTGTGGCGGCCGGCACCTTCGGCCGAACCGCCCCGGGCGATCGACGACCTGTGTGGCGTCGGCCGGAAGCTCTGACCCCACCCCGGCTCCCGGCCGGAAGCCGGCGTCACATAGCGTGATACGAGGCGATTCTTTCGATGACCTTCGCCGTGTCGTCAGGCGCTGCGCTCTTGAGCGCCAGGTTGTCCATGGCAAGCGTGTAACGGGTGACATCATCCGGCTTGTCAAGGTAGATGGCGCCCGTGAGGTGCTCCAGATAGACGACATCGGCGACATCCGGCTCGCCGAACCGCAGAATACTGAACGAGCCGCCCTCGGCCGGGTGGGGGCCGGCGCTGAGCGGGATCACCTGGATGGTGATGTTCGGGTTCGCATTCAGCACCAGCAGGTGCTCGAACTGTTCCAGCATGACCGCCGGCCCGGCGACCCGGCGCCGCAGAGCCGCCTCGTCAATGATCGCCCAGACCCGAGCCGGATCCGGCCGCTCGAAAATCGCCTGCCGACTCATCCGCGCCTGGACCCGACGTTCGATGACGTCGGCGCCGTCCAGCCGGCGACCTCCGGCCACGACAGCGCGGGCGTAGTCCATGGTCTGGAGGAGGCCGGGGATGAACTGAAGCTCATAGGTTCGGATCAGGATCGCGGCTTCTTCCAGGCCCAGATACGGCTGAAACCACCCCGGCATCACGTCGGTGAAACCCTGCCACCAACCGGGCTCGTTCGCCTCACGGGCGAGTTCGAGCAACGGTAAGCGCTCGGACTCGCCGATGACGCCATACAGCGTCAGCAGGTCGGCCACATCGCGTTCCTTGAAACTGACCCGACCCAGCTCCAACCGACTGATCTTCGACTCGGATGCCCGAATGCTGTAGCCGGCATCCACCCGGCTAATACCCTTCGCTTCCCGGAGCCGCCGCAGCTGCGTGCCCAGTACAACGCGGCGCACGACAGGCCCGCCCGCCCGTTGCAGCGTCATTCCCTCGCCCTCGTCCGGCACCCTCATGCGGCCATTTTCCCCTCAGCTTACCGGATGAGGATGGATACCCGGTTGCCGGGTTCATCCACAGCGCCGGGACAATCGGGGTGTGCCCGGTAACACCCGCACCGGACGCTACGATCCGCTCGGGCAGGGATGTCGGCATATCACCTGCGACCCACAGCCCAGTGGTCAGAAGGGAGCGATGGTGCCCGCTGCGCCAGGGATCGCATTGGCGTTCGACGACGTGGGAAAAACCTTCCCCGATGGCACCGAAGCATTACGTGGAGTGTCGCTTTCGGTTGCCGACGGTGAGTTCGTTACCGTGGTCGGCCCTTCGGGCTCCGGAAAGTCCACACTACTGCGGATCGCCTCGGGGCTGACCAAGCCCTCCAGCGGGACGGTCCGCGCCGGATCCGACGCGTCCGGGTACGTTTTTCAAGATCCCACGCTCCTGCCGTGGCGCACCGTCGAGGCGAATGTCGGCCTGTTCGCCCAGCTCGACCGCGTGCCGAAGAAACGGCGGCGCGAACTTGTGGCCGCGGCCATCTCCCGCACCGGGCTCGAGGGGTTCGAGCGCCACCGGCCCGCAGCGCTGTCCGGCGGCATGCGGATGCGGGTCTCGCTCGCCCGAGCGCTCACGGTAGCGCCCTCCCTGTTCCTGTTCGACGAGCCGTTCGGCGCGCTCGACGAGATCACTCGGCAACGACTCGGCGAGCAGGTGCAGCACCTGCACGGCCGTGAACGGTTCGCCGGCCTGTTCGTCACCCATTCCGTTGTGGAGGCGGTCTGGCTCGGCACCAGAGTCGTCGTCCTGTCAGCCCGACCGGGGCGGGTGGTCGCCCAGGTCGACGTCCCGTTCTCCTACCCGCGGCCCGCCGACCTGCGATTCGACGCCGCCTTCGGTGACCTGGCCCGGACCGTCTCGGCAGCGCTGGCGGAGTCGTTCACGTGACCGCGACCGCCCGGGCGCCACTGGCGGCGCCGACTGCCACGAGCCCCCGCCGCCTCGGGCGCCTGCGCAGCACGGCCCGCCGGGCCGGCCCGCCGCTGGGCGTGCTGGCCGCCGTCGTCGGTGTCTGGTATGCCGTGACCTATCTCGCGCTGGCTCCCCGCCGCCGCTTCCTGCTACCGCCGCCGCATGAGGTTGTCACCGACGGGTTCGGCGACTGGACCACGTTCGGACAGACCCTGCGGGCGCTGGGCACGACAGCGAAGGTCGCGCTCGTGGGGCTCGTCATCGCCGCCGCCCTCGGGATGGTCTTTGCCGTGCTGATGAGCCAGGCAGGCTGGATCGAGCGGTCGTTCTATCCCTGGGCCGTGGCGCTCCAGACGATTCCGATCCTCGCGATCGTGCCACTGATCGGATTCTGGCTGGGGTACGGATTCTGGTCCCGAACCGTCGTGTGCGTTCTGGTCGCGCTGTTTCCCATCATCACCAACACCCTGTTCGGGCTTCAGTCGACCGATCCCGGGCAACACGATCTGTTCACGCTGCGCCAGGCCGGCCGGTGGGCAAGGCTCGTCCACCTCGAGTTCCCCAGCGCCCTGCCCGCGGTGTTCACGGGGCTGCGGATCTCCGCCGGGCTGTCGGTCATCGGCGCGATCGTCGGTGACTTCTTTTTCCGCCAGGGCCAGCAGGGCCTCGGCAGCCTCATCGACGACTACACCCAGCGGCTCCAGTCCGCACCGCTGTTCGCCGCCATCATGGTGTCCGCCCTGTTCGGCCTGGCGCTGTTCTGGTTGTTCGGGCTGGCCGCCCGCCTCGCCATCGGCGCCTGGCACACCCCCCGCCGGCGCTCGTGACCGTCAGGGCTTCCTGGACCTGGGCGGACCGGCCCCGTGCTTCCTGCGCACCTGTCGGCAGGCCTCTGCGGACACAGGGGTCACGCTCCGAGACTGGCGGGATGACACGCAGCCCGCACCTCAGCCCGCAGGTGATAACTCTATGTAACGATCGGGACCCGCTCGGCCTGACCTACATCCGCGTGGACGGTCGTGCCCGTCCACGCGGATGACGGCCCGCCGCCGGCGCCCGATCCGCCGTCCGTGCGCTGACCCGCGGGACTGGAGCCGAGCCCGAAACCGGCTCGAGGAGTGCATGGTGTCCGCTCTGTTCTCACCCGTTGCGGTCAGCCGGCAACGTGCCGCCCGGCGCCGTGCGGCCCGCCGGACGGCCGGCCGAGCTCTGCTCGCCCTGTCCTTCGCCCTCGGTGCACTCGTCGTGGCCGGCACGACCGCAACCGCGGCACCCACAGTGGCATCCACTCCGACGTTCACCGGGGTTTCGGGGGCAGCTCAGGTGCCGGGAACAGGTCAGGTTCCGGGAACAGTGAGGGCTATGGAGGCAGCGGAGGCCGCGTCGATCACGCTCACCGCGAGCGTCTCCCCCACCGTCTTCACCACCAACCGCACAGCGCTGACCTTCACGTTCGCGGTCACCAACACGGGAACGGTGCCGCTCACCAACGTTCGGGTCAGCAGCTTCACGTTGTGGTACGGCCTGTTCACGACCTGCCCACAGAGCACGCTCGACCCGGGCGCGACGATGGCCTGCACGGCCCCCTACACCGCCTCAGGCCGCGACTTCCTCGTCAACAGGGTGGTCGGCACGGGGCAGGCGACCGGCCAGCCCCCGTCGGGCCCGGCGGTCTCCTCGGAATGGGTGTCGGCCACCGCAACGCGGTCGCCGTTCGAGGAGGACATCCTCCTGACGAAGAGCTCCCCGCAACAGCGGTTCACCGCGGCGGGCCAGCGCATCGACTACAGCTACGAGATCGTCAACACCACCGATGTCACCCTCACCGACGTGACCGTGCGTGACCTCCATCCCGGCCTGTCACCGGTTCTCTGCCCCACCAGCACCCTCGCCCCGGGTGCCCGGATCACCTGCGCCGCCCACTACGTGACGACCGAGCAGGACGTCGCCCGTGGTGCGATCACCAACGACGCCGACGTCACCGGCATCGCCCCCGGCGGGGAGATCCTCCGCTCGGCGGTCCAGTCCGTCTTCGTGACGAAGTTCGGCACCTCCGGGCTGACGGTGGTGAAGTCCGTCGCCCCGGCGACGTTCCGCGGGGCCGGGGACACCCTGACCTACCAGTACCTGGTCACCAACACCGGCACCTTCAACTCGCTCACGAACATCGCGGTGCTCGATCCCCAGCCCGGTATCAGCCCGGTGCGCTGCCCGGACACGCACCTGGCCCCGTCCGCACGCATGACCTGCACGGCCACCTACGTCACGACCTGCACGGACGTCGCCGCCGGCGCGATCACCGACACCGCGGCGGCGACCGCCACGATCGAGTTCGGCCCGCGGATCGCCAGCGCACCGACGACCGCCACGGCTGTCTACCATCCCGCGCTGGACCTGACCAGGCCGTTCCCACCGATCTGCCTCCCCACCGTGCACCTGCCACCCGTCACGGTGGGACCGATCCAGGTCCCCCCGATCACATTCCAGCTCTGGACGATCGGCAGCCCGTAGACAATCGGCAGCCCGTAGACAATCGGCAGCCCATGAACGAACGCCGACCTGCCGCCGCTCATCCTCGCGTGAGGGCTCCGCGCATCGCGGTCAGGGAAGAACATCTCGCCGCCGGCCAGGAGCCAGCGGGCGAGGCTGGCGAAGCCGGACGAACGGGTTCCCGCTTCGCCATGCGATACAGGCCCGAGTGCCGCTCCGCCTCGCGCTCCACCGAGGACCGGCAGACAGGACGGCATTAGAATAACGCATCGTGTCGAGCGCACCGGACGGTTTTGCGGCAGTCACCACCCTTGGTCGCGCAGGCGCTTTGTCATGATTGTCAACGAGGGGCGAGTGGCTGCGGCGCTGCCTGGTTACGAGCTGGGTGGTGAACTCGGTTCGGGCACGTTCGGGTTGGTGCTCGCCGGCCGGCACCGCGGACTTGACCGTCCGGTGGCGATCAAGATTCTCGCTGCCGGCCATGACGGGGCGGCGGCCGAGTTCACTGTCGAGGCACGGCTGCTGGCCAGCCTGGACCATCCGCATGTGGTTCGGGTCTATGACCTTGTCGAGACCGGCGACCTGCAGCTGATCGTCATGGAGCTCCTGGACGGCGGAACGCTGACGGCCCGGCACCGGAAGGGGATGTCGCCGCAGGAGGCGTGCGCGGTGGGTCTGGCGGTGAGCGCGGCGTTGTCCTGCGCGCATGCCCGTGGGGTGCTGCACCGCGACATCAAACCCGACAACATTCTGTTCGACGCAGCAGGCCTGCTGAAAGTCAATGATTTCGGGATCGCGAAAATCGTCGACGGATCCGGAGCCACCGCCAGCCAGGTGGTCGGCACCGCCGCCTACATGGCCCCGGAACAGATTCAGGCAGGTCGGCTGGGCCCGGCCACCGACCTGTACGCCCTCGGGTGCGTCCTCTACCAGCTGCTGACCGGCCGGCCGCCGTTCGCCGCGGCTCCGTCGATGCACGCGCTGTGGGAGCAGCACCTCACCACGCCGCCCGCCCCGCTCGCCGGGATACCCACCGTCCTCGCGACGGTGGTCCTGCAGGCGCTCGCCAAGGACCCCGTCGACCGGCCGCCGTCCGCCCACGCCTTCGCCCTCGACCTGGCCAGCGCCGCCGCCCTGGTCTACGGCCAGGGTTGGACCGCCCGGACGGGGATCGGGCTGCGGCTTGACGACGACATCCGCGCCGCCGCCGACCATCCAGCCCGTCGCATCTCGATGGCGCCCGCAGCCGCAGCGGCCGGCCCCGGGCCTCATCCGGCCGACGCCGGGAACGTTGACGGTGTCCCGGCCATCCCTCGGCCGGCCCCGCACCCCGTTGCGAGCGGGCGGCCAACCGTGATGGCCAGCGCCGGTGCCGCCCAGGTCGCGGGGATGCCAGCGGCCCATGCCCTGCCCTGGCGCCGCCGGCTTCGCCGCCCCTGGATCGCCGCCCCACTCGCTGCCGTGACCGTCGCCGCCCTCGTGGCGGTCACGCTGGCCATCGCGGCAGCCATGCGGTCGGGGTCGGCCACTGCCGTCGCTGTCCCGTCCCGTCCCGTCCCGCTCGGCCAGCCCCTGACCGGCTCCACCAACTGGATCACCCAGGTGGCGTTCTCGCGGGATGGGCACACCCTCATCGACGCCGACGCCGACAACACAGTGCGGCGGTGGGATGTGACCGACCGCGTCTACCCCACCTCGCTCGGTCAGCCGCTGGCCGGTCCCACCGCCTTGATCTTGTCGGCGGCGTTCACCTCGGACGGACGGACGGCCGTTTCCGGGGGCGCCGATCACACGGTGCGGCTGTGGGACATGACCGATCGCACCCATCCCACCCGCCTCGTTCCACTGGGCCGGCCTCTGACCGGACACACCAACTGGGTGTTGTCGGTGGCGTTCTCCCCCGACGGACGGACCCTCGCCTCCGCCGGTGCCGACCACACGGTGCGCCTGTGGAACGTGGCCGACCGCCTCCACCCCACCCCCCTCGGCCAACCCCTCACCGGCCACACCGACCTGGTGCTGTCGGTGGCCTTCTCCCCCGACGGACACACCCTCGCCTCCGGCAGCCAGGACCACACGGTGCGACTGTGGAACGTGGCCGACCGCACCCACCCCACCCCCCTCGGCCAACCCCTCACCGGCCACACCGACCCGGTGCTGTCGGTGGCCTTCTCCCCCGACGGACACACCCTCGCCTCCGGCAGCCAGGACCACACCGTGCGACTGTGGCGGATCCGCTGAGCGAGGCGATCCCGGGACTGGGAAGACCTCCGCATGGCAGAGGTGATCAGCTCCGTACCGTCGTCGGGAAAAGTCTTCGAGCGGGCTGTCGAAACGGCCCGACGCCGAGTTCCACCGCGCCGCCGCCCTCGGCCGAGCGGGAGCAACCGGGGCTTGACCTTGACCCTGGGTCAGGGTTCCAGCATGGCGGCATGACCGCTACCAGACCCGCGATCGAGGTGTCGGGCCTCACCAAGTCCTATGGCGACCACACCGTGCTGGCCGGCGTCGACCTGACCGTTCCGGCAGGCACCGTCTATGCGCTTTTGGGACCCAACGGCGCCGGCAAGACGACCATCGTCAACATCCTCTCCACCCTGCTGGCCCCGGGTGACGGCGAGGTCCGCGTCGCCGGCTTCGACGTGCGACGCGAGCCTGCCGGAGTGCGCGCCGCGATCGGTGTCACCGGGCAGTTCTCGGCGATCGACGAACTGCTCACCGGCCGCGAGAACCTGCGGCTGATGGCCGACCTGGCACACCTGGACCGGGTTACCGCGACCACCGCCGTGACCGTGCTGCTGGCACGCTTCGACCTCGTGGACGCGGCCGACCGGCGGGCACAGACCTACTCGGGCGGCATGAAACGGCGCCTCGACCTGGCGATGACGCTCATCACCCGACCCCGGCTGATCTTCCTGGACGAGCCGACGGCCGGTCTCGACCCGCGCAGCCGTCGACAACTGTGGGGGATCGTGCGCGAGCAGATCGCCGACGGCGTGACGGTGCTGCTCACCACGCAGTACCTCGAGGAGGCCGACCAGCTGGCCGACCGGATCGGAGTCCTCGACCGGGGGCGCCTGGTCGCCGAGGGCACGGCCGCCGAACTGAAGCGGCGGGTGCCTGGCGGGCACGTGTCGGTGCAGTTCACCGATGCTGCGGGGTTGTTCGCCGCGGCCGCGGCGCACCCGCAGGCCTCCACCGACGTCGAGACGCTCACCCTGCAGATGCCCAGCGACGGCAGCATCGCCGGGCTGCGCCGCGTGCTCCACGACCTCGACGACGACGGCGTGGCCGGCCTGACGGTCGGGGCCGCCGACCTTGACGACGTCTTCCTCGCGCTCACCGGCCGCGCGGCCGAGGCGCCCGCAGCCGAGGACGTCCCGGCGTGAGCACCACCTACATCGCCCGTGACTCGGCGACCATGCTGAAGCGCAACCTCCTGCACGTCCGCCGCTATCCCTCGCTCTCGATCATGCTGGTCGCGCAGCCGATCCTGTTCCTGCTGCTGTTCGTGTACGTGTTCGGCGGGACTCTCGGTGCCGGCCTGCCGGGCCAGGCCGGCGGCGGAGACCGCGGGGACTACCTTGTGTTCATCACGCCGGGCATCCTGTTTCTGACCGTGGCCAGTGTCGCGCTCGGCACCGCGATCTCGACCGCGACCGACATGACCACCGGGATCATCGCCCGGTTTCGCACGATGAACATCGCCCGACTGTCGGTGCTCACCGGCCACGTGCTGGGCGCCGTCATCAGGACCGGATTCGCCGTGGTGATCGTGGCGGCGGTCGCGTTCGGACTCGGGTTCCGCAGCGACGCCGGTCCGCTCGGCTGGCTCGGCGCAATCGGGCTGCTGATGCTGATCGCGTTCGCGCTCACCTGGCTGACCGTCGGCATGGGCCTGGCGGCGGACAGCGTCGAGACGGCCAGCAACACGCCGCTGTTCCTGATGATCCTGCCGTTCGTCAGCAGCAGCTTCGTGCCGACCGACGCGATGCCGGCCGGGCTGCGCCAGTTCGCCGAGTACCAGCCGTTCACCCCGATGATCAATACTCTTCGTGCACTCGTGACGGGCACGCGGACGGACTCCGACCTGTGGTTCGCCATCGGCTGGGCCGCCCTGATCGCGCTGCTCGGCTACCTCTGGTCGCGCCGGCTGTTCCTGCGCGTGCCCGCGAAATAGGAGACTGGCACGGTGCTCACGATCAGCCAGCTGGCGTCGTACGCTGGCGTCACCGTGCGCGCGGTGCGGCACTACCACGCCAAGGGCCTCCTGCCCGAACCGGAGCGCGACCATTCCGGTTACCGGCGCTACGACGCCCATGCCGTCGTCGAGCTCGTCCGGATCCGCACACTCGCCGAGGCCGGTGTGCCACTCGCGCGCGTGCGCGAGCTGTTGGCCGCGGGCGAGCAGGAGTTCAGCGCGGCCGTGGCCGACATCGACCGGCGCCTGCGGGCGGAGATCAGGCAGCTTCAGCGGCACCGTGAGCGGATCGCACAGCTGGCAGCCGGGGACAGCCTGGCCCTGCCACCGGAGGTGGTGGCCTACCTCGACCGGATGCGCGCGCTCGGACTACCGGACCGGATGGTCGAAGGCGAGCGGGACGCCTGGATTCTGGTCGCCGCCCAGCTCCCGGAGCACATGCCCTTCTACATGAGGGCCAAGCAGCAGCAACTCGATGACCCGGCGACCCTCCAGTTCTACCGCGATCTGGTCCACGCTCCGGACTGGGAGCCGGACGACCCACGCGTCGCGGCCCTGAGCGACCAGCTCGTCGCCCTCATCGAGGCTGACGCCGAGGGGTCTGAGGGCTACCAGGACGCGATGCCCGACGAGCTCGCGCAGCTGCTCGACGCCGTCTTCCTGACCTCGATGCGGATCGCCCCTCGACTCCTGGAACTTCTGGAGGAACGCGGCTGGCGCGGATGGACCAAACTCGAACGCATCCCCACGCCCCAGCGGGCGGCTGCTGTCGGCCGAGCCTGACAAGGTCGCCCTGCCGGACGGCCGGTGCCAGAGAAACTCTTTCCTCTGGCACCGGCCGCTTCAGTGGTCCTGACCGCAGAGCACTGCGGACCACAGTTCAATATGTACCTTTCGCCCTGGACGTCACACACCTGCATCCAGGTTGCCACAAACGGAAGTCAACCACATACGAGAGCAGCGACAGGCAGCTTCTCCGCCATCACAAAAAGCAGCCATCGCGAAGGAGGGCGGCCGCCGGAACCAGACAGCAACCCCGCATCTGCTACGGGGAGGCCGCGCGCACTTCTCTTGACATCCAGATTTTCTCACTGCTGATTTCCCGGCCTGCGACGACCGGGTTCGACGTGGCCGCCAACCCGACCGGCGTCTTCCTCTGGACAGGTGTGGCGTCGAGGGATACCTGCCGATCCAGTGGGCGACCAGGACCCTGAAACCGGATCTTTGCACCGATCTGAACATCGTCCAGGAAACGACGAAGTTCTATCATGACTTCCTGCACTACGACCTGAGCGACGCCGGGGCGACAAGAATCGTCAACGCCGAGGATCCCGAGTAACAGAGACCGCAGAAAACGGCGGGGCAGGGATTCCCACCGGCCTGGGTGCGGCCGGTGGGCGTGAGTCGTGGCCTGTGCCGGCAGACGGGAGGTCGGTCACAGGACGGTGCAGTTGGGGGTGTCGGAGGTGGGTCGGCGCAGCATGGCGGGCACACCGGTGTCGACGGTGGTCACCGTCCCCTCGGCAGGATGGAACAGGCGCAGCACGACAGGTGCGTTCGGCGAGTCGCCGTACCGGTCGAAGCTGATCCAGCCGTTCGCGCCGGCAAGGGCGCGGTCACCGCAGATGGTGCTGAGCCGAACCTGGATGTCCGACCGCAGCTGGTGGCTGGACTGCGACGTGTTCAGCCCGGCGCTGCTGATCGCCCGAGCCAGCACCGACATCGCGTCGAACGCAACGATCGTGTGCCCGGAGATCAGCCGCTGCGGCGTGCCGCGCAGCTGCGCCGCCCACGCGTCGGGCACCGTCCGGTCCTCCCGAGCCTGCTCCAGGTAGGACGCCGGCAGGTCGCCCGGCTGGGCGAGCCCGAAATCGGCGAAATACAGCGCGTGGCCGCCCAGGACGCCGGAAGCGATCTCCCCCGGGTCGGTCTCCAGCTCCATTGCGTCGTCACCAGCAATGATCGGCATCCGTGGGTCCGACCGTCCGCAGGCGGACCCGGCCAACGCCACCAACAGCTGGTTCACGTTGGTCGTCCGGCCGGTGTAGACGAGCAGGTTCGGCGCCGGCCGTCCAGCGCACTGGGCGCTGAGGGCGTGGCCGAGCACGCCCACCACGGTCGGGCCACCGTCGCCGGGAGCAGCGGAGGCGGCCTGCGCCGGGTCCGGAACGGAGACGACGATGGGAGCGGTCACGTGCGGCAGCCGACGCAGCTCGCTGACGACGTCCCGGGCAAGGTTGTCGCTGTAGTAGTCGGCGTTTCCCTGAGCGTCGCGGCCAATGCCGCCGCCACCGACCACCAGCGGCCGGACCGGGTCACCACCGCGGTTCTGCTCGGCCATGATCTTCGGAATCGCCCCGGCGATGACGGCTGCCTCCCGCCGGTTGGTCGGCCCCACCCGGAAGTACCAGTCGTATGGCCGGTGCTGCTGCCCCGGTTTCCCGACCGGCTGGGTGAACACGTCGTCGGAGGCGGTCGACGACACGATGGGCACCTTGGTTGTCCCGCTGAGCAGAGCCACCGCCCGACGGGCCGAGTCCGTGCTCTGGAACAGGCCGAGCACGCCAGCGAGGCCCGGGTCGGCGCGGGCGGCCGTGTCGATGTGCCGGGCGAGGGTCTCCGCCCCGTTCGAGTGCCAGCCAACGTTGGCGACCAGGAGCCGAATGTGGATGCTGGACCGGGCACCGGGCGCATCCGCGGCGGCGTTGACCGCAGCCTGAGCAAGCTGCGCGCCGCGAAGCTCGTTCAGGCCGCCCTGGCCGGAGGTCGTCGGCGAGTCCTCGGCGCTGCCGGACGGCGCCGACATCGCGGTCAGCGGAGCCGCGACCACCACCGTGTACAGACCGCTGTGGCCGGCGGCGGCTGCGTTCTGTCGGCCGATCGTCTGCAGCAGGGCAACGAGCTCGGGCGAGGCGGTGCCGAACGTGTACGCGCCGTCGCTGAAGCCGGTGCACTGCCCGTCCTGCTGGCCCGCCCAGGTCTCCGCCTCGACCAGCCGAGTCAGTGGAGTCGGGGCCCGGCAGGTCTGCGCGGTTGCGGGGCGCCAGATCCCCGCGCCGAGCACCGCGCCGGCCGTGCCGGCAACAAGCGCGGCGGCGATCACGGCGGCGAGAACACTGCGCCGACGCCGCCACCTGGTGCGCCGCCCGTGCCCTGATCCATCCGGCGGACCGGCACCGACCACACTCCCCGCGTCAATCGCGTCGTTTATGCCGGCAGTACCGTCCACGCCGGCAGCAGCACTCGCGCCGACTGCACTGCTCGCGCCGACTGCACTGCTCGCGCCGGCCGTGTCCCGCCCCCGCTCCGCGATGTCGGCCCTGGCCGACGTGGCCGGGCCGGGCGGCAACGGGTCATCACCGAGCAGGTCGGGCAGCGGTGCCGGCTCGCCCTTTCCGAACCAGGCGAGCCCCGCCAGCGCTCGGGTGATCTGCGCCTCCAGGTCGTCAGCGGAACGAAAGGTGCGGACGACGAGATCGGTGGAGGACAACCGACGCCTGAAGGCGTCGACGTCCGTGAGGTCGACGTCGGTGAGACGACGGGGAATCGGCGTGTCCTCGTCGAGCAGGAACACCAGGCGGGGCAGGTCGAGCTCGACCGCGGTGAGATACTCAAGCTCCGTATACGACACCCGGGCGGAAATCGGCGGCACTGCCGGTTTCCTGGCCGGCGCTGGTTTTCTGGCCGGCTCGGCCTGCGGCGGCAGCGGCAGCGGCAGCGGCAGCGGCGGGCCAGGCGACACTGGTCGCGGGTCCGGGTCCGGGTCCGGGGGGTCGGGCCACGGCGGAACCTCCGCACCGGTTGGATCTTCCTGGACCAGCGATCCGTACCGGAATCCGATAATCGCGAGATACACCTGGCAGCTGCGGACCTGTTCCTGGCAGTACAGTGCCGGCCGGGCACTGACGGCCGGAAAGTCATCCATGAATACGGCATGATGATCCGCGCGGCGTACGGCGTCGGTCGCCGCCCGCACATATGTCCGCTCCGCCGGATAGCTGTTCAGTTCCGACGTGTGGCTGACGAACACCCGGAGTCCGGGTTGGTACTCGCTGTTCCCCCGCACATCTGGAAAAATACCGCACGAGGCCGGAGAAGCTCAACAACGCCGAACCTGCGGTCATCCGCCTCGGTCTCGTGGCGCCTGGTCCGTAAAAAATGTCGAACTCGTCGACGACCGCCTCCGACCTCGGCACCTTTGCCGAGGTCGGTCCTCGCCGAGGAGGACTGTCCACGAGGTCATCGGATCGCCGGGGTGCGCCGCAACCGGCGCGGCGGGGGGCGTGCGGTGATGGTCAGCGGGCGGGCAGACAGAGGTCCGCCCGTCCCCGGACCGCCTGACCGGGCGAGCCCTCCAGCGGGCACGTCCCGGACCGGACAGCGCCGGCCCTGCGCGAGCACACCTCATGGCGAAAGGCCGCCGTTAGGCTGGAGGTATGGCCGGCTCGTCGTCCACCGTGGCCTGGAACCGGCCCTTTCCAGGCGCCGGTCCCGTTGTCCGGGTGGGGCGTCGCACGCTGGCGGAATCGCTGTACCTGCTGACGGGTCCGGTCAGCGCGGTCGCGGGCCTGCTGGTCGTGCTCGGCGGTCTGTGCGTGGGGATGCTGGGCCGGGTCGCCGGAAGGGCACCGGTCGCGGCCGGTGTCGTGGCGCCGGTGTACTGGTCCGCCGATCTGGAGTGGTGGCGGATCGACCGGGTCCGCGCGTCGGTACCCGGCCCGGAGCGACTGGCCCGGTCAGGACGGCAGGCGCCACAGCCGGGGCCGGGCAGCGGCTCCGGCGCGTCGAACCCCCGGTTGTGGTCCAGCCTGGCGCACGCGGTGATCATGCCGCCCATCACCCTGGTCACCGCCGTGATCACGGCGCTGTGGTGGTTCGTCGGCTTCGGCACCGCGACGACCGCGGTACGTAACTGGGGCACGGCGGCCGGGACACCACCGCCGATGACGCTGAGTACGGGCAGCGGTCCGTACCACGTCGACGTGAGCCTGGGCCTGACCTCACCGACCATACGGATGATCTTCGGCACCGTGATCGGGCTGGTGCTGATACTGATGCTGCCACTGCTGACCAGGGCGTGCGTCGCCATGCAGGCGGGTCTCGGACGGACGCTGCTGTCGGACGCCTCCCCGCGGCAGCGCAGAATCCGCGGGTTGGAGCAGGAGCGCGACGCAGCCCGGGCTCAGACCGTCGCCGCCCTGACCGCCGAGGCGGTGGCGCTGCGCCGGCTCGAGCGCGACATCCATGACGGGCCGCAGCAGCGCCTGGTCCGGCTGGCGATGGAGCTCGGCCGCGCGCAGCGCCATCTCGACCGCAGGCCCGAGACCACGCGGGAGGCACTCGCCGACGCCCTGATCCAGGCCGAGGAGGCGTTGGAGGAGCTACGAGCCCTGTCCCGGGGCATCGCCCCACCGATCCTGGTCGATCGCGGCCTGCGGGCAGCGCTCGACGAGCTGGCCATGCGCTCGACGGTTCCCGCCCAGCTCGATGCGGGTCTCCTGAGCCACCGGCCGGAGGCGTCCGTCGAGACGGCCGCGTACTTCGTCGTCTCCGAGGCCCTGACCAACGTGGCCAAGCACAGCCGGGCCGGCCGGTGCGTGATCGGCCTGCGCCACGAGGCCGCGCTGCTGCGGATCCGGGTGAGCGACGACGGGGTCGGCGGCGCCGCGTTCGACAAGGGCCACGGGCTGCGCGGGCTGCGGGACCGGGTGCATGCCATCGGCGGCCAGCTCCAACTGACCAGTCCGCCCGGCGGCCCGACGACGATCACCGCGGAACTACCGTGTCCCTGACGGCCGCCGATGAGACGCCCGGACCACCCGGACCCGTACCCGAGGGCGGGCTGAGGATCGTCGTGGCCGACGACGCCGTGCTGTTGCGGGAGGGCCTGATCCGGCTGCTCGCCGAGGAGGGCCATCAGGTCGTGGCCGCGGTCGGTGACGCCCAGGCCCTGGTCGACGCGGTGCTGCGACACCGACCGGACGTCTCGGTCGTCGACGTCCGGATGCCGCCGACGCATACGGACGAGGGTCTGCGAGCGGCGATCGAGGTCCGCTCGCGCCTGCCCGGCTCGCCGGTGCTGGTGCTCAGCCAGTACGTCGAGACCTCCTACGCGGCTGACCTGCTCGCGGACGGCTCGGGCGGGATCGGCTATCTGCTCAAGGACCGGGTCGGCCGGATCGGGGAGTTCCTGGACGCACTGGAGCGGGTCGCCGGCGGCGCGACGGTGCTCGACCCGCAGGTCATCGTGCGCCTGCTGGACGGCAGGCGCGGTGGCCGGGCGTTGGCGTCGCTGACTCCGCGGGAGCGGGAGCTGCTGGCGCTGATGGCCGAGGGCCACTCGAACACGGCCATCGCCCGGCAACTGGTGCTGTCCGCCAGCGCGGTCGAAAAGCACATCGGCAACATCTTCACCAAGCTCGGCCTGCCACCCGACGACGCCCAGCACCGTCGCGTGCTCGCCGTCCTCGCCTATCTCCGCGCCTGACGGCGAGCACCAGCCGGGCTGTGTGCCGGACGGCGAGCGGTGTGCCGGACGGTGACCGGTGGCGCGGCCCTTCCCGCACGACGGGTCCGGCTGACCGGGTAGGGCCTGCCACACCTTCTTTGTCCGGTCCACTCCGGTGACCAGGCGATGTGCCCGCGACACCGTGTAGACCATGCTCACGCCCTCACCCGCCACGGGTCCGCGCACGAGTCCGCAACGGTCCGCGGGCGGCGCCGACCGGACCCTGAACGCCCATGAGCAGCCGGGCCGCACGCCGTCCCGCCGCCACCGCCGCGCAGCGAGCCGGTTCGACCCGCAGCGCAGTTCCGCCGGCCCGGCGGGCGTTTCAGGCCGCGGACTCCTGGCACTCGCTCTGTGCGCCGCCGCTCTCGTCGGCGCCTTCGTCCTCGCCCCGGGTCGGCTGGCCGCCGGTCGCTCCGACGGCGACCTCGTCAACCACCACCAGCTCATCGCCGACGTGCACAGCGGGTTCGTCGAGTACTGGCATTCCGACAGCCGACAGCTTTCCCCGCACCTCGCGCGGGTCGTCGACTACTGGTACCGGTTCCACCTGGTCAAGGGCCTGATCTCCGTGCTTCTGCTGGCGGTCCTCCTCATGCTGACCATCGCGCTCTGGAAGAACTTCCTGACCGCCGGTGGCGCGGCGAGGCGGGCCGGGCTCGCGTCGGCCGGCGTTTTCACGCCGCTGCTCGCCCTGCTCGCGCTGGCCGCGGTGATGGCGAACATCCAGGGCGCGGCGGCGCCGCTGTCCTCGCTGCTGCCCATGCTGTCGGAGGGCGGGACCGACCCGGCGCTGGCCGACGCGCTGGGCCAGGCCACACGACAGCTGGCCGACTCCCCCTCGGGAGCACAGACCGTGCCGGCCCTGCACGTGATGACGGCCGACTTCGCTCGCTACCACGTGGTGATGGCCGTGATCGCCGCGGTCCTGGCGGTCGTTCTGTTCACCGTCAGCGTGTTGTTGTGGAAAAGGGTCTCGGTCGACCGGAGGGCAACCCGGGTGACGCGCGTCTTCGGTGTCCTGACGGCGGTACTGACGCTGGCTCTGCTCGTCCACGTCGCGGCGAACGTGAGCGCCGCGGCCCACTCCGCGTCCGTTCTCCTCGACGGCCTCAGAGGCGGCCTGTGATCGGGAAACCCGGGTAGGCCGACGGCCGCCAGCCAGCCGTACGCGGACGACAGGTTCTCCGATGCCGGTACGCCGCGCAAACCCGCCAGGCAGCACACCGGACCTACTGCCCATGCGGGGCGACGAAGCTCAGCCGACAGACCCGCACACCCCCGTCATGAACCGCACCACCACATGAAGGGTTCTCGTCAGCGGGTGCAGGGATTCGTCCCGCAAACGGCTTCATGCCGGTGCGGGTCAGCCCGGGCCCTGGTCGCACAGCCGCCCGCCGAAAAGCACAACACCCTTGATCATCAGCACCAGCCGTGACGGTCAGCGCGAACTGGACGTCCGCCGCTCCGGCTCGGTCGCGCAGGCGGCGCGGTAGGGACTGTCCGACCGCGTACAGGTTCCGTTCCTTGAGAAAGCACTCGCCGGGGAATGGTTCCTGTGATGCGTGGCATGGTTGAGGGGCGGCGGTGTCACACGGGACACGGGACCCGCGACCGCCCGGTCCGTGGATGTCGTGGGTGGGTGGGGGGGCCGCTGGCAGGATTCGACACACGGTCCTCGCCTCCGGGCGCCGCACCGCTCGAGATCGTTCCCCTGACGCAGGACCACGCGAAGGAGCATCTGTGTCGAAACTGCTTGTCATCATCGGGAGCACGCGCCCCACCCGCGCCGCGGACCTCATCATCCCCTGGCTTGTCAGGAAGACAACGGAACACAAGGCGTTCGATGCCGAGATCGTCGACCTGCGGGACTGGCCGCTGCCCATTTTCGCCGAGCACTTCGGCACCATCGGCGACCGCAACGACCCCACCTACTCCGACCCGGTCGTGAAGGCGTGGAACACCAAGATCAAGGAGGCTGACGCCTACCTCGTCGTCACACCCGAGTACAACCACAGTATTCCGGGGGGTCTGAAGAACGCGATCGACAGTGTGTTCGCCTCGTTCGGCTTCCGGAACAAGCCGGTCGCCTGCGTCGGCTACGCCGGCGGACCCGGCGGCGGCATCCGCGCGATCGAGCACCTGGCGCAGGTCTTCATCGAGACCGAAGCCGTGCCTATCCGCAACAACGTCACCATCTCCATGGTGACCAACGCGTTCGACGCGCAGGGGCAGCCGGTCGACCCGATCACGAACGCCTCCGCCGACGTCATGCTCGACGACCTCGCCTGGTGGTCGGCAGCCCTGGAAACCGCACGCGCCGCCGGCGAACTGGTTCCCGGCATCCTCCGGCGACAAGCCGCCCTCACCGCCACGCGATAAAGCCGACGCACGGATCCGGCTTCCGGTAATCCTCGGCGCCCACCAGCCCCTTGATCCCGAACTCGTCAACGACCTCGTCGACGTCCTGACCACCACGCCACCAGCCACCAGCCACCAGCCACCAGCCGAGCGCGGGTCCTGAGATGCCGCCGCGAGTGTTGGAACCACCGGCGACAGCGGCGAGCACCGAGTGGTACATCGCCGCATCGCGGACGCCGGCCTCCTCGTCGAGCAGGTAGCGGGCCTCCCGGAACTGCGGGCTGCCCGGGTTGAGGACCGTCCGCAGGACCCAGTCGTCGAAGTCACCGGGGCCGGCGAGGACATCGTCGTTGACGAACCTGCGACAGGCCGGGGTGCCGCCGACGATGGCATGCCGCGCGACCGCCAGCCGCGGATCCGTTGTCCTGCCGGCATTCGCCGCGGCCAGGTGGGCGCCCGCCGGCTGTTCACCCGGGCGACGCACCATAGCCGTCACCTGGACTCGGCACACCACCCACGACCGGGCCCTTTACCTCGCCTCTCTCGCCACCCGAGATCTTCCGGAGCCATAGCGGCCGATACCGCGAGCCGTTCGCACCCACGTGCTACGAGGGGACGGCGGCAGCGGGTTCGTTGGGGAGGTCGCGGTCGATGTGGTCGGCATGGAACAGGGCCTGCCCCAGCAGGCGACGGACGTGCTCGTCGGCGGCGGAGTAATAGACGAAGGTGCCCTCGCGGCGGCCCTTGACCAGACCGGCCAGCCGGAGCTTCGCCAGATGCTGGCTGACCGCGGTCGGTGCGGCCCCGGCGAGCTCGGCGAGGCACGCGACCGACGACTCGCCCTGCAACAGCGCCCACAGCACCCTGATCCGGGTCGGGTCGGCCAGCATCCGAAACGTCTCCGCGGCCAGATGCACCTGCTCCTCGGTCGGCATGTCGAACTCCGGCAGCGACGTGTGCATGATCTCAGGGTAACCCACCACCCATCCAGCTGCGTACCTTCATGCATACGCATATACGCTTCCAGCGTGACCGTTCCTGTGGACACCACCGCTCCCGTGCAGCCCGTTCCGGCGCCCACGCGGCGAACCGGGATGTGGTCGCTGTCGGAGGTGCGTACGGCGACCGCCGCGACCGCACTGTTCGCCCTGGGTCTCGTCGCCCACCTGGCTGGCGGTCCGGCGCAGC
Organism: Frankia sp. R82; assembly: GCF_023716925.1. Lineage (GTDB taxonomy): Bacteria > Actinomycetota > Actinomycetes > Frankiales > Frankiaceae > Frankia. The sequence continues at coordinate 11,158 of NZ_JAMQQG010000010.1, read as the reverse complement.
TGGGGTGGTCGCTGTACCTGGGCTGCTACATCGCCGGTGGCACCGAATCCGGCCTCGCCGGGCTACGGGCGTTGCGGAACCGGACTGTGGACGTCGACCTGCTGATGGTCGCCGCGGCGATCGGGGCAGCAGCCATCGGTCAGGTCCTCGACGGCGCCCTCCTGATCGTGATCTTCTCTACCTCGGGGGCGTTGGAGGCGCTCGCGACCAGACGCACCGAGGACTCGATCCGCGGCCTGCTCGACCTCGCGCCCGAACGCGCCACCCGGATCACCAGCGTTGGCGAGGAAGTCGTCCCTGCCGCCGTGTTGCGAGCCGGCGATGTGATCATGGTCCGGCCCGGCGAGCGGATCGGCGGCGACGGCGACGTGGTCGAGGGCGCCAGCGAGGTCGATCAGGCCAGCATCACCGGTGAGCCACTCCCGGTCGACAAGCGGACCGGGGACCGCGTGTTCGCTGGCACCGTCAACGGCACCGGGGCGCTACAGGTGCGTATCACCCGCCCCGCCGGCGACACGCTGATCGCCCGCATCGTCACCATGGTCCAGCAGGCCAGCGCGACCAAAGCCCGCACCCAGCTGCTGATCGAAAAGGTCGAACAGCGGTACTCCCTCGGCATGGTCACCGCGACCCTAGCCCTGTTCGTCGTTCCCCTGCTACTCGGCGCCGATCTGCGTCCCACCCTGCTCCGCGCGATGACCTTCATGATTGTCGCCTCGCCCTGCGCCGTGGTCCTCGCGACGATGCCCCCGCTGCTGTCCGCGATCGCCACCGCCGGCCGGCACGGCGTCCTCGTCAAATCCACCGTCGTGCTCGAACATCTCGCTACCGCGACCCACGTCGCCTTCGACAAGACGGGCACCCTGACCGACGGCAGTCCCCGACTCGCCCACGTCCACGTCCTCGGGACCACCTCGGAAAACGACATGCTGGCCTACGCTGCCGCCGCCGAAAACCCGTCCGAGCACCCACTCGCCCGCGCGATCGTCACCGCCGCCCGCGACCGGGGCCTCACCCCGCACGCCGTCGAGGGCTTCACCTCCCGGCCGGGAAGGGGAGTCACCGCCCGGGTGAACGGGAAGCTCGTCGACATCGGCAGCCCTGCCCAGATCCTGTCCGCCGACAGCCAGCACGACCTCGCGGCGAGCCTCGCCACCGCCACGCAAGACGCCGGCTACACCACCGTGGTCGTCCGCATCGACGGAACCCCCGCCGCCGTCCTGTCCCTGACCGACCAAACCCGCCCCGACGCCGCGGACACGATCGCACGACTCACCGCGCTGATCGGCAACCAACCCGTCCTGCTCACCGGCGACAACCCTCGCGTCGCCACCCGGCTCGCCACCGATCTCGGCATCAGTGACGTCCGTGCCGGTCTCCTGCCCGAAGACAAGGTCGACGCCGTGCACGGCCTGGAAGCCACCGGCAGCCGGCTGGTCGTCGTCGGGGACGGAGTCAACGACGCGCCCGCCCTGGCCGCGGCCCACGTGGGCATCGCGATGGGCCGTGCAGGCTCCGACCTCGCACTCGACACCGCCGATGCCGTGATCACACGCGACGAACTCGCTACCGTGCCCGCCCTGATCGCCCTTGCCCGCCGCGCCCGCCGCCTCGTCCTCGCCAACCTCGCGATCGCCGCGACCTTCATCGCCGCCCTCGCCGCCTGGGACCTGTTCGCCACCCTCCCACTCCCACTCGGCGTCGCCGGACACGAAGGCTCCACCATCATCGTCGGCCTCAACGGCCTACGCCTCCTGCGACCCCAGGCCTGGCACCGCGCCAGCCGCACCGAGCCCACCGGCAAGGACCACGACCAACATAGATGATCAGTGATGGGCGCACGCTCCGACCTGCAGCGCCCTGCCGGTGTGACGTCCTCGGTCCGGGAGTCGCGCGCTGACAGGCGGTACCGTCTGGGCGCGGTACCCGGCCTCCAACCGCGCCGCGGCCAGCACCCAGGAAGGACGGGCGTGACGGAGCAGCAGCTGACGATGCCGGAGCCAGGGCCAACGCCGTCGCCGGGGGCCCATCACCCGGCAGGGCGCGACGCGGCGCGGCTGGCACTGGTCGTCGGCGCGCTCGGCGTGGTGTTCGGGGACATCGGGACCAGCCCGATCTACACCCTGCAGACGGTGTTCAACCCGAGCGACCCGCATCCCGTCCCGGTCAGCACGGCCAACGTGTTCGGCGTGGTCTCCCTGGTGTTCTGGTCCGTCACGATCATCGTCACGGTCACCTACGTGCTGCTGGCCATGCGCGCCGACAACGAGGGCGAGGGCGGCATCATGGCGCTGATCACCCTGCTGCGCCGGTGGGGAACAGGGCACGGTGGCCGGACCGCCGCGGTGCTGGCAGGGCTGGGCATCTTCGGGGCGGCACTGTTCTTCGGCGACAGCATGATCACTCCGGCGATCTCCGTACTGTCCGCGGTCGAAGGCATCAAGATCGTGGAACCGTCACTGGAGGAGTTGGTCGTGCCGGCCACCGCGGTAATCATCGTGCTGCTGTTTCTCGCGCAGCGGTTCGGCACCGCCACGGTCGGCGGGGTGTTCGGACCCGTGATGATCGTGTGGTTCGTGACCATCGGCGCGCTCGGAGTGACCGGCGTCGTCGGGCACCCGGCCATCCTTGAGGCGTTGTCGCCGACCTACGCCGCGAGTTTCCTGGTGCATCATTTCGGCACCGCGTTCTTCGCCCTGGCGGCGGTCGTGCTCGCCGTCACCGGTGCTGAGGCGCTGTACGCCGACATGGGACACTTCGGCCGGCCGGCGATCAGCCGTGCCTGGCTGCTCCTGGTGTTCCCAGCGTGCGTGCTCAGCTACCTCGGCCAGGGTGCACTGATCCTCGACGCCCCGGACACCATCAGCGGTCCGTTCTTCCTGCTCGCCCCCGGCTGGGCACGGCTGCCGCTCGTCCTGCTGGCCACCGCCGCGACCGTGATCGCCTCCCAGGCGGTGATCACCGGGGCGTACTCGGTCGCGTCGCAGGCCGCAGAGCTCGGCTACCTGCCTCGGCTGCGGGTCGCCCACACCTCCGAGTCCATGATCGGGCAGATCTACGTCCCGTGGATCAACTGGCTGCTGATGGTCTCGGTGCTCACGCTCGTCTTCGCGTTCCGCAGCTCGGCGGCCCTGGCGTTCGCGTTCGGCATGGCAGTGACGGGGACGATCACCATCACCACCCTGTTGTTCTTCTACATCGCCCGGCGGAGATGGCACACACCGCGGTGGCTGCTCGGCCTGGGCGTGAGCATGCTGCTGGTGGTCGATCTTCTGTTCCTCGCGGCCAACCTGACCAAACTCGTCCACGGCGCGTGGCTTCCACTGCTCATCGCGCTGACGGCATTCACCATCATGATCACCTGGCAGCGGGGGCGACAGATCGTCACCGCGCGGCGGGAACAGAGCGAGGGGTCGTTGCACGATTTCGTCGAGCAGCTTCGCGTGAACGCGCCGTCCACGGTCCGGGTGCCGGGCACTGCCGTGTTCCTCAACCGCGGCAAGCGGACCGCGCCGCTGGCGCTGCGGGCCAACGTCGAGCACAACCACGTGCGCCACGACCTGGTCCTGATCGTGTCGGTGCAGACCGTGCCGGTGCCTCGCGTGCCGGCGAACGACCGGATCACTCTGGACGAGCTGGGCTACACCGACGACGGCATCAGCCACATCACCACACGGTTCGGCTACATGGAGACACCCAACGTGCTCGACGCCCTCAGAACGATCAACCCGGCCATCGTCGAAGGACGGCAGCTGAACCTGGACCGGGCGTCCTACTTCCTGTCCAAGATCGAGCTTCGGAGCGGGACGGCGCCGACCATGGCAGGGTGGCGCAAACGCCTGTTCATCGCGACCTCCTACATCACCGCCGACGCCGCCGAACATTTCGGCCTTCCACGTGACCGTACCGTCATCATGGGCTCACATATCGAGGTATAGCGACGACGAAGAGTGATCAGAGCTTGCAGTGATCAGAGCTCGCATCGTCGCCTTCCCGTATTACCGTCTCCGTCGTTCCGCCCATCTCCGCCGACACACTCCGCAAACGACTTCACACCGGCGCAGGGCCGGCCCGGGCCCTGGTCACTCGGCTCCCACCGGCGCCCGCAGCCCCCTCGGGCGCGCGCCAGCCCACCTGACCTGCCAGCTCAGTCCAGCCAGAAGACCGTCATCCGCGGGCATTGGTGTCACGCCGCTGGCAGCCGAAGGTGGCCGCGGTCCGGGCCTCAGCCGGGCGCATCGGTCCGAGGCAGTTCTCGCAGACCCTCGGCGGTGAGCAGATAGTCGGGCGCGACGGTGACCGCGTCGGCTCGGGCCAGGTCGACCAACGCCGCCCCGGCGATCTCAGGCGTCAGGGGCGCGCCCAGCCCAAGGACGTAGTCGTCCTCGGCCTGGCCGGCGCGCTCTGCGTAAGCGTGGACCGCAGGCCGACCGAGGTCGGTTCGGGGCGTGAGCCGGGGAAGCACGGCGGTGAAGGTGATGCCGAGCCCGGCGCGGTCCGCTTCGTCGCGCGCGTAACCGGTGATCCGGCGCTGGGTCGCTTTGGCACCGGCGTATCCGCCGCTGAGCGGGGAACCAGCCAGCGCGGCGCCGCTGCTGATCACGATCACCCTGGAGCCGGGGCGGAGCGGCCGGAGCAGCGACTCCCGGAGCCAGTGGAACGCGATCCGCACGTCGGTGTGCCAGTTCACCGAGAACGTCTCCCAGGTCTGGTGGTGCAGCGGACGCATCGGCGGCGTGGCGCCGGCCACCAGAACGACGATCGCCGGCTCGTAGCGGTCAAAGAGGTTCCCCGGGGCGGCTGCGTCGGTCGCGTCGGCGACCATCGTCTGGATGCGCGTGTTGGTGGCAGCCAGTTCGGCGAGCGCCGCACTGGTTCGGGCGACCGCGACGACGGGGGCACCGGCTCCGGCGAAGGCCTCGGCGATGCCGCGTCCCAGACCTCGGCTTGCCCCGACCACGAGTGTGGTCCGGGCGGACAGGTCACTGGAGTCGTTCATCACGTCACTGGAGTCGTTCATCACGATTCGTCCTCCTCTGTGTGGAGCAGCCCTTGCGGGCGTCCTGGGGCGGCGGGCGCCATGGGGGTCGCGGCCGGTATGGGGGTCGCGGCCGGTATGGATGCGTTCGCTTGGACAGACCCGACGCTCGCCGAAAACTGGGCGGGCTGGCAGCGACCAGTTCCGCCCGTGCCCGGTGTCAGTAGGTGGAGAGACGACCGACATGGAGGGGACCCGATGCCGAAGGAGTCGATGTCGAAGGACGCGGAGCCGGCGGAACTGCTCCAGCGGGCCCGCGGCGGCTACCACGACGCGTTCGCCGATCTCGTCGAGCCCTACCGCGCCGAGCTGGGGATGCACTGCTACCGGATGCTCGGCTCGTTCCAGGACGCGCAGGACGCAGTGCAGGAGACACTGCTGTCGGCGTGGCTCGGGCTGTCCGGCTTCGAAGGACGGGCGTCCGTGCGGACCTGGCTCTACCGGATCGCCACCAACCGATGCCTCAACCAGCTGCGTTCGTCCACGCGCCGGCCGACGACGGCATCGACGCTGGCCGCCCCGCCACCGGAGCCGAGCCGTCTGGGTGAGGTCACGTGGCTGCAGCCGTATCCGGACACCCTCCTGAAAGGGCTGCCCGACCAGGCCCCGGGGCCCGAGGCCCGGTACGAATCCCGCGAGGCGATCTCGCTCGCGTTCGTCACCGCCGTCCAACTGCTGCCGCCGAACCAACGGGCCGTCCTGCTCCTGCGCGACGTGCTCGGCTACCGCGCGAGCGAGACCGCTGGCCTGCTCGGACTCACCGAGGACGCGGTCACCAGCGCACTTCGTCGCGCCCGCGCCACGATGAACGCGGCCCGCTCACCGGGTCCGCCACCGCCGGATCCGGGCAGCCCAGTGGAACGCGCGCTCCTCAACCGTTTCGTCGCCGCCTTCACCGAACTCGACGTGGACGCGCTGGTAGCGCTGATGACCGACGACGCCTGGGTCCGGATGCCGCCCCTGCCGTTCGAGTACCGCGGTCACGAGGCGATCCGCCGGTTCTTCACCGTGATCCACAGCCGTGTCCAGCAAATCGACCGGATGGTGCCCGTACGCGCGAACGGCCAGCATGCGTGGGGCGAGTACCTCCGCGATCCCGTCACTGGCGGCCTGCACCTCGCAGGCATCATCGTGGTCGCACTCGCCGGTAACCTGGTCTGCGAGATCACCCGATTCGAGACGGCCACCGCCCCGTATCTCGGCCTGCCTCGAACCCTCGACTGAGCACCGACCCATCGAATCAGGACGCAGAGAAACGAGGGAGAGTCCCGTACTCAAGCTGCCGAACGCATCGATCTTGCGGCGGCATTCCTGCTAGAGCTCGCCGTCTACGTGGCGGTGGGCCTGTGGGGCTACCAGACCGTGAGCGCTGGTCGATGGCTGAAGACGGGCTCGGCGCTCGGCTGCGTTGTCGTCATGGCCGTTCTCTGGTCGCTGTTCGGCGCTCCGTGTGCCACCGTGCCCCGGCACGGTGGCACACTCCCCGCGTTCCAGGCCGCATGGTTCGCCGTCGGCGTGGTCGCCCTCGGGGTGTCCGACCGGCAGAAGCTCTCCCTCGCACTCGCCGTGCCGACGATCGTCAACCTGCTCCTCGTCCACCACTGGCACCAGCAGAACGGCTGACCGGCCCACCCGCCTCCGGCCGACGGCCGGGTTCCGCAACGCCCTTCGGCCAAGTAGCTGTCTTCGGCGAGCAGGTAGCAACGGACGAAGCCCGATGTTCAGCCTGATGCCTTGCCAGAATCGCGCCGCAGGTCCCACTCGCGCACGGCCAGCGGGAAGCCCGCCGGCCCTGAACAGCCCGTTCCCATAAACGGCGATCACCAGCCGCGCAGGGCCCCGTGCCTCGATCTTGACGAGCAGGCGCCCTACGTGCGTCCCGATAGTGGCCAGGCCGGAGGCAGGCGGGCCGCTGGCGCCCGCGCGTAGCACCCCCACCGGGCGGACAGAAGTCGGGGTGCGACACGAAGCAATGCCCGACCGAGGCAAAGTGGTCTGCAGGAGTCCAGGGATGACTCCTACAGACCCGAGAACCCCGCCCAGGATCAGAGGGCCATGCGGTCAGGACTCTGGCCGACGGGGTGAGCGCCTGCCTGGTCTGGCGGGACTATCGGACCAGGATGAGCGAGCCAGCCACCGGCCGCGGTCACGCCCGTCCCGGCGCTCAGCCCGCGCCGCCCAGCGGTCCCGTACCCAGGAAATCACATAAGCCACAGCGTTCATCTGTCCATCCAGGGAAGGAGGATTGGAACAAGCTCATTCTACTGCCGGCCCAGATGGCTTCGCGTTGATTATTGAGCTATACGAAGATCACGGTGATCGTGACCTCGCCGCGGAAGTAGTGGGGCGGACCGCCACTGGCGATGAGGATGTATACCTGCTGGCAGCTCGCCACGTCGAACAAGGACAGCGCGTAGCCGACCGAAGAGGGCAGGACGGTCGTCCCTCATCCGGAGACCCAAAAAGGGCCGATCTTGGTTGTCGGCCCGGCAATCACCGCCCGCTATCAGATCGGACATGAGCGGGACGCGTTCCCGGTGTCAGGTATGCGGTCCACGTACGGGATGCGCTCTCGTCCGCCGTGACCTGCGCCACCCGAAAGAAGCCGGCCGGCACCCCCAGCGTGTGCGCCCGCGACTCGTGGTAGGCCAGCCCGTTGCTGATCGCGTCCTGGTGGGTGCCGGAGAACGCGGTGTAGGCCAGCTCTCCGCCATCTGGAGCAGACCCGGGCGTTGCCGCGTGCCCCGGCCCGCTGACCGCAGGGCCTTTCGATCAGACGGATGTTCCGCACTCCGCATCAGCGCGGAAGCTTGACCAGCGTGGAAGCTCGACGTGGAGCGCACGCGGGAACTCGGCGAGCTCCTCACCGCGACGGCGACGGGGTCAGTGCACGAGTCCCTGGTGTCCCCAGCGTGGGGTGGGTCCGGGGTCGCCCAGATCGGTTTCGGCGGGGTCCTGCGAGACCTGTTGAGCGATTGCGGTGCCCCAGTCGAAATAGTCCATGAGTGTCGCGGCCAGTTCCGGCTGGCCAGGGAGCACCTCGCCGATCGCGTCCGCCATCAGGTCCAGCCAGCGTTGCCGGTGCTCGTCGCGGATGCCGAGCCCGAGGTGGCTGCGCAGGAGCGCCTGATGCCCGCCGAGATGCGCCGAGAAGTCGGCTGGGCCACCGAACACCTCTGCCAGCCAGACGGCCACATGATCAAGGTGGGTCGGGGTGAAATGCGCGAACACGGGGGCGAGCAGTTCGTCCGCGAGCACGCGCTCGTAGAACGCCGCGGACAACTGCCGCAGGCCGTCAAGACCGCCGACCTCGGAGTAGAGCGAGGAACCCACCATGACCTCCCGAGACCTGGGCGCCGGGACGCTTGGACGCCCGCATTTTCACTGTGCCAGACCTCGACGACGAGTGCGTCGCAGGGTGCACCGCCCGGCATCTGGTCTCGTTTGCCGAGACGGCCGAGGGTGAGCTCTCGACCACGTCAGCAATCCTGATCCCGCAGCTGCGGTCCACCGCCGCCCTGACCGCACTCTCGCGACGTGGCAGTAGTAGGGCTTTCTCCTGGCATTCAGCGAGACCTGCGCCGGGTGCAGCGCCTCTCCCCCACTCCGTCCCTTGCGCTCAGGGCAGCAGCGCCCCTGCGTTCAGGGCAGCAGTGCCTGCGTGAGGCGTGCCTGCCAGGCGGCCTCCCGTCCAGGGGCGGCGCCTGCGGGCAGGTGCAGGCCGAGCACCACCTGGTCGGCGCCTGCCGCGTGATACTCGGCGACCCGCGCCACGATGGACTCCAGGCTGCCCCACACCGTGACGCCATCGACGAACGCATCATTGCGATCGGTGATGGCGGCCTCGCCAAAGCCCATCCGTCCGACGTTGCGAAGGTAGCCGGGACGGTCGTGTAGAAGGCCGTCGATGCCCGGCCGAGTTCCCTCGCTGCCGCGGGCTCGGCCAACGGTATGAGACCGGTACCAGCACCGCCACTGTCGGCCCTGTGGCCGACATCGTTCGGCACCGCGCTGGTACCGCATCCTCGCCACCTACCAGCCCCGTGGCCCCGAACTCCGACGTCCCGGCCGCCTCGGCACCAGCCACCCCTGCGGGACCCCCACCAGCCGAGCGCAGGTCATGAGAGGTGCCGCCGCGCTCGCGCTACCGGCGTCTTACCGCACGCCCCGATACTCCAGTCGCTGTTTTGCCAAGGAAGCCGGCCCGGTCACACCCGTGGGCAGTGCCGGTGGGTCATGCTCCCCCTATCGGGACGGGCCGGACAGAACCTCACAGTGTCCGCTTCGAAAGACCGTACGATCTGCCTGCAACTGTCGCTGCTACGGGGGAAGCACGATGATTTTCGGGAACTTCCGTCCTGTCAAGGAACGGCCGGACCGGCCCCGGCCAGACTCGAACCGCTGGCTGGGGCTCTTTTTGCTGTTCGGTTTGGCTGCCGGCGGCGTGATCGGCTCCGGATGGCTCCTTGCGCCCGCGCACGCTCGCGTGGAGGCGGGCAGCAACAGCACGGCTATCGACTCCTGGATCGTGGGCGGCGTCGCCATGCTGGCGTTCGCCGCCGTGATGGCGAAACTTGGCGCCGACGAACCGAAGACCGGCGGGCTCATTCTCCACCCACTGAGCTACTGCGGGCCGATGGTAGCAGTGGTCGTCGCCGTCACGCTCTGGATCTATTATCTGATCAACCTGGCCAGCGAGGCGACCGCGGCGACCCTGGCGCTTTGGGATTCTTCCATCGGCTGCGTCAACGGTAAAGATCAGGTGTTGAGGTACTGGTCTGGGTATGGTGTCGCCATCGCCCTCATGGTAGCAATTACGATCATGGTGGCCGTGATACCGAAACGTCCGTTCGTCGGGCTCACCGCAGTGATAACGGCCGCCAAGGTGCTTGCCGTCATCTTCATCGCCGTAACCCTTCTCTGGTACAGTCGACATTCAGGCATTACTGGCGACGAGTCCTCCAATTGCGACTACCCGAGCCAGGACAACTTCTGGACCAAATTTCTGCACTCTCTCTCAAACCAGCACGGAAAGGGTCTCTGGCCCACACTGGTCAGTGGGAGCGTCATATACTCCTACCTCGGTTTCCAGGGCCCGTTGGACTATGCCGAAGCCGTCAGGGACGACGGTTCCATCAAAGCGAAAGCCCGAATCTGGCTGAGCGTCCTCGGCGCTGTCGTCATCGCCATCGCCATCTACGTTCTGTTGCAGCTGGCCTACAACTCGAACTACGCGACATCTTCTCTGACCTACGAGCAGATAGCCCAGTCGACCACGGACGGATTCCTGCAAAAGACCCTTCATAGCATGCTGGAGGTCACAGCCGTGGTTGCCCCTCTGGGCGTGGGGCTCGTCTACGCCTACGTGCTTCCCGTGGAGATCGCCGCCCTCGCGAAGGAGGATCTGACACACCCCTTTCTCGCCAAACATCGCGACATCTTCTCCGACCCTGTCTATCTGTATGTCCTGATCACCAACGTCGTCCTCGGGGTTGTCCTGATCCTGCTGTTCGGGGGGCACTGGTCCGTGCTGTCCAATGTGAGCGGGGTACTGGGACTGCTGCTGTACGCCTTTCCTGCGGTGGTGCTCGCCACACAGTACAGAATAGGCAGGGACCCGCGCTCTCCACAAACCACAGGACGTCGCCTGTGGGCTCTGTCGGCACGGGCGGTCATCGTCGCGACAGCATTCATGCTCTTTGAAGCCGGCAGCGGGATCTTGGCCCTGTCCATCGGCCTTCTCTGCGTCGGCGTGGCACTGTTCGGATATCCGGAGCCCCGCAGGATTTTTCGTGAGTTCAGGCGGCAGGACGGCCGCCTGAGAGACCGGGACCGGAAAGCGGTCTCGGTCGCGCTCTGGCTGGCCTGCTATCTTGCCGGGCTGCTGTTCCTGGCGTGGGTTCACGACCACGGCAAGAACCTGAATCGCTATGTCATGGATTGCGTCGTACTGCTCTGGTCCAGCGTATTCTCCCATGTGATGATTGTTCGATCGAGGGAATACCAAGAGCTGGAAAACTGCACTGAGAGCGTGTCTTGCGTGATGGATGTGTTGGAGAGCAGCCTCGCCGGGCGGCTGGTCCCGGATGAGTTGTGGGAGTTGGTGGAGCCGCTGCTGCC
>NZ_JAMQQG010000031.1 GCF_023716925.1 Frankia sp. R82 | reverse complement strand
GGCGTGGGCGGGTCCGGGCGACGAGGACGCGGACGCCGGTCAGTGGCGCGCTCGCGGCGACCGCCGGCGCGTCGCTGCGAGCGGCGACCTCGCCGACGACGATCACGGCCGGTGAGCGGACGCCGGCGGCGATCGCGTCGACGGCGAGGGCGTCCAGGGTGGTGCGCAGTACCCGTTGGGCGGGGGTGCCGCCGCGTTCGATCACCGCGACCGGGGTGGCTTCGGGGCGACCGCCGGCAAGCAGCTCATCGGCGATCGCTATCAGACGGGCCACCCCCATCAGGATCACCAGGGTCGCCCGGGACGCGGCGAGTCCGGACCAGTCGACGGTGGAGTCGGGATGGCCGGGCGCAAGATGACCGGAGATGATCGCGATCTCCTGGGCGACGTCGCGGTGGGTGACCGGAATACCAGCCAGCGCCGGGACGGCCAGGGCAGAGGTGACCCCGGGCACGACCGTGCAGGGCACCCCGGCGACGGCACAGGCCTCGGCCTCCTCGCCGCCGCGGCCCAGCACGTACGGGTCGCCGCCCTTGAGCCGCACGACCCGCTCCCCGGCCAGCGCCCGCTCCACGAGCAGCGTGTTGATCCGTTCCTGCGACCAGGACGGTGCGGTCGCGCTCTTGCCGACGTGGACGATCCGCGCCCGGGGTGCCAGCGGTCCGGTGTCCAGCAGGGCGAGGGCGAGCCGGTCGACGACGACCACGTCGGCGGTGGCCAGCAGTTCGCGGCCACGGACGGTCAACAGGCCGGGGTCGCCCGGGCCCGCACCGACCAGCCAGACCTCACCCGTTGCGCGTTCGTCCATCACGGCAGGCAGGGTACGTCAGTGGATGCCGCACTCGGTCTTGGTGGTGCCGGCCCAGCGACCGGCCCGGCCGGCGCCGCGCTGGGTGCAGGGCCGGCAGCCGACCGACTCGTAGCCGTCGGACAGCAGCGGGTTGACGATCACGTTGTGCTCGGCGACGTAGCGTTCGACGTCCGCCTCGGTCCAGGCGGCCAGCGGGTGGATCTTCACCTTGCCGCGCCGGGCGTCCCAGTCGACGACCCGCAGGTTCGCCCGCGACGCGGATTCGGCGCGCCGCGACCCCGCGGCCCAGGCCCGGTAGGGAGCCAGGGCCCGGTCGAGCGGGATGACCTTGCGCATCCGGCAGCACAGGTCGGGGTCGGTGCGGAACAGGTCCCGGCCGTGAACGGCGTCCTGGCCGACGACGGTGAGCTGCGGGCGGGCGCTGATCAGCGGGACGTCGTAGGTCGCGGCGACCGCGTCACGGGTGCCGATCGTCTCGGCGAAGTGGTAGCCGGTGTCGACGAAGACGACCGGAATGTCCGAGCGCATCCGGGCGAGCATGTCGACCAGGACCGCCTCGGCCATGGAAGCGGCGACCACCAGCCTGGGCCCGAACTCCTCCACGGCCCAGCCGAGGATCTCCTCGGCTGGAGCACCTTCGAGCTCGTCACCGGCCCGCAGGGCGCGGGTCTTCAACGCGGTAGCCATCTACGGTCGTCTCCTCGTTGCTGTGCTGTCGGCTACTGTGCTGTCGGCTGCTGTGCTGTCAGTGAACAGGGCCGTCAGGCTGAGGCGGAAGGCGCGCTGGCAGGATCGGCACGCCCAGTGGCCGTGCCCGGCGCCGGATCCGTCCGGCGCGGGCTCGGGGACGATGTCCTCCTCGCCGCAGTACGGGCAGTAGAACGGCACCGCCCGCGCACTGCCCGCCATCAGCCACCCCCACCGGTCAGGGCCGACTCGTCGGCGCGCTGGGCCCAGTCGGCGAAGCTCTCGCCGCCCTCGCGATCGGCCTGGTACGTCGTGAGCAGGCCCGTGACGTAGTCGAGCAGGCCGTCGGCGGTGACCTTAAGGCCACGGGACTTGCGCCCGAGCCGCGAGTGGGTGCCCAGGTGGCCGCCGAGGTGCACCTGGAAGCCCTCCACCATCTCGCCGGTGTCGTCCGGGACCAGCGAGCCCTTGAGGCCGATGTCGGCGACCTGGAACCGGGCGCAGGCGTTCGGGCAGCCGTTGATGTTGATGCCGATCGGCTCGTCGAAGTCGGGCAGCCGCCGTTCGAGCTCGACGATCAGGTCGCGGGCGTTGCCCTTGGTCTCGACGATCGCGAGCTTGCAGAACTCGATGCCGGTACAGGCCATCGTGCCGCGACGGAACACGCTGGGGTTCACCACGAGGTCCAGCTGCGCGAGCTCGGCTTCCAGGGCGTCGACCTCCGCATCGGGGACGTCGAGGATGACGAGCTTCTGCGTGGTGGTGGCGCGGACGCGGCCCGCGCCGTGGCGGTCGGCGAGGTCGGCGACGGCGTGCAGAACCGTTCCGGACAGCCGTCCGGCGCGCGGGGCGAACCCGACGGCGTTGCGCCCGTCGCGCTGGCGGTGCACGCCGATGTGGTCGCGGCCTTCGTTGCGCGGTGGTGCCGGCGGCGGGCCGTCGGGCAGCGCGGCGCTCAGATACTCCTTCTCCAGGGTGGAACGCACCCACTCGGCGCCCATGTCGGCGACGAGGAACTTCAGCCGGGCCCGGGTCCGCAACCGGCGGTAGCCGTAGTCACGGAACAGGCAGGCGACGCCGTGCCACACCTCGGCGACCCGCCCGGGCGGGACGAACGCGCCAAGACGCACACCGAGCATCGGGTTCGTCGACAGGCCGCCGCCGACCCACAGGTCGTAGCCGGCCCCGAGCTCGGGATGGACGACCCCGACGAACGCGATGTCGTTGATCTCGTGCAGAGTGCAGTGATCGGCGCAACCGGAGATCGCGGTCTTGAACTTGCGCGGCAGGTTCGCGAGCGTCGGATCGCCGACGAAACGCTCGACGATCTCGTCGATGACGGCGGTGCCGTCGATGACCTCGTCGCCGTCCACCCCGGCCAGCGGGCAGCCGAGGATGACCCGCGGGGTGTCACCACAGGCCTCGGCGGTCGTCATCCCGGCGCCCTCGAGGGCACCCCAGATGTCGGGGACGTCCTCGATCCGGATCCAGTGCAGCTGGATGTTCTGCCGGTCGGTGACGTCGGCGACGTCCCGGCCGAAACGGGTGGAGATGTCGGCGATGACCCGCAGCTGGTCGGCGGTCATTCGGCCGCCGTCGAGGCGGATCCGCTGCATGAAGTAGGAGTCGTCGAGCTCCTCGGGCTCGAGCACCGCGGTGCGCCCCCCGGAGATGCCCGGCCGACGCTGGGTGTAGAGGCCCCACCAGCGGAACCGGCCGCGCAGATCCTGCGGGTCGATGCTGTCGAAGCCGGTCTTCGGGTAGACGTTGAGGATGCGGTCACGTACCTCGAGGCCGCCTTGGTCCTTCTTCATCCGCTCGTTGGCGTTGAGTGGCTCGGTGTAGCCCAGCGCCCACTGGCCCGCTCCCTTGGGACGGGACGGGCGCGCTGCGGAACGGGCCGGACGGGCAGAAGAAGGCATGAAAGATCTTTCGACGCGCGGGATGCGCGGCACCGTCAACGCGGCACCGCACGGGGACGTCAGCGGAAGCGGCGACAGCCGGCGCTGGAAACCCGCAGCAGGTCAACGTGCAGACGGGCGACGAGCATCGGCTCGATCACCAGGCACGGGGCCGCGGGGGACGACGCAGCGCCGCGCCGGAGTGCGCTGCCGACCAGACGGTCAGCCTTACGCACGACCGGCGCCCCGAGGGTAAGGGCGCGCGCGACCACGACATCATGCTTCCACAGATGTGGAGCCGATGGGCGAGTTGTGAGAGCTCTGACGCCGAGTCGGCCACATAGTGGCCATCCAACCGCCACAAACCGGAAGAAAATGCCCCACGCATCTTCCCGCGAAGGTTACCCTACCCCATCGGTAGGAAAAATGAACAACGGTGTCAGGTCGGGAGCAGCTCAGACCGGCGGGCGAAAGGCACGGGACAGGCCGGCCTGCTGCGACAGGGGCCGGTGGTCGTCCCCACCGAAGCGATCGATGCGCCCCTTGACCAGCTCGATGAGCCGAGGCTGACTCACCCGCCCACCGGGCGCCGTAAGCATCTCCGCCAGGGCCTGGGCCGTCTCCTCCACGGACGCGGCGGCCGGCTCCGGGCCGACCTGACTCGGGCCGCCCCAGCTCGGTGCGGCGGCCGAGACCTCATCGGCGCAGGCCTTGCGGGCGGCGGCGTCGATCAGGCCGTTGACGGCGAGCGTCCAGGCGCGCAGGCCCTCGTGACCGGTCAGCTCCGTGAACACAGCCGCTTCCAGGCAGCAGGTGCTCGCACCGGCGAGCTCGTCCGCGTCGAGCAGGGAGATCGCCAGCAGGCCGGCGAGGTGGCCGGCCAGCATGAACAGGCGGAACTGCTGATGTGGGAGCAGCGGGGTGCGCAGCAGGGTGTCAACCACACACTGGTGATCAAGTACGAGCGCGGTGACGTCGGCCGGGGCGAGCCGGTCCGCCGTCGCGATGAGGTCGGCGACCAGGCGGTCGAGGTAGTCCAGCTCACCGTCACTGCGGTGATGGTCGAGCAGATCGGACACCCGGCGTCGCGACTCGGTCTCCGGATCCGGCCCGCGGCGCAACCGCTCGGCCCGGGCCGCGACGGCGGCCTCCCGCAAGTCGATCAGCGCGCCGCCAGCCTCGAGCGCCGCATCCACCGCGGCGATCACCGGCCGGGACGGAATGCCACGGCTGGGCTGCTCGATCTGGGCGATGTACTGGCGGCTGTAGCCGGTGCGCGCGGCGAGCTCGTCGCGGGACAGGGAACGCTCACCGCGCCGCCGACGGACCTCGCCGGGGAGCTGGTCCTCGGCGGTCGCCGCGCCGTGACGGCCTCGGCCCCGTTGCCGCATCTGCGCCGTCCTTCCGCCTGGCGGCGGTAACCACCCGCCTGACCACCCGACCGGGATTCACTGATAGTGATCAGATTACTCCATGGAGCACCCTTGTAGGCTAGGGGTAGAAAGTCCCATACGCCAGAGATCATAGTCGTAACTCTGCGTAGCCATGGTATGGAGGCGACCGGGCCCCAACCTTCCCTCGACTCCGCCGCCACATTATGCCGGCTTTCTTGGGCTCTCGTTGGGGAACAAGAGAGATGTCGGCGAAGTTCTGCCGGAAACATTGTGAATCTCGGCGAGATGGCCCATTCGACATATTCCGCCAGCTGCCACGCCAGGCGACAGGTACTGCGGCGGACTCCGCAGGTATCACGATGGTGACCGGTCTGGGTCATCCTCGATAACCATCCCGAATGACGATGCCCGAGGTCCCCCGGCGCGCGTACAAAAGAATGGTGGATACCGCCCGTCTCCTGGACTCCCACACCATGGACTCCCACACCGTGGACGCTCACAGCGTGGACGCTCACACGGTCGACCCACGTCCACGCCGGGTTGTCGTCGTGGACGATGCCGACGGTGTGCGTGACCTGTTGTGCCTGCTGCTCGGCACCGAGCCGGACTTCGTCATCGTCGGCGCGGCCGCCGATGGTCTGCAGGCCATCGACGAGGTGAATCGCACGAACCCGGATCTGGTCCTGCTCGATCTTGCGATGCCGGTCCTGGACGGTATCGGCGCACTGCCACGAATTCGCCGAATCGTCCCGCGGGCCGTCGTCGTGATTTTCACCGGTTTCTCGGAGGATGCGCTCCTGCACCAGGTACTCGCCCTCGGTGCGGACGCCCTGCTGGAAAAGGGCCTGGCCACTGGCCTGTTGGTCGACCAGCTGCGGAGCCTGTGTGCGGCCCGGCGGCCGGCCTGACCGCCGGCGTCCTCAGACCTGGGCGAAGGTCATGGTCCGCAGTAGCGGTACGTCACCGCGCCGGGCCGCGCGGTCCGCAAAGGCGCGGATACCGGCCTGTTGTCGCGCGCCGAGGGAGAAGTCCAGCGTGGTGAAGTAGCGGGCGAGCGTCGCCGGATCGAACACCTCGAACCGGGCCGCCCGGGCCGCGACCTCGTCCACATCACCGAGCGCGAGGTCGAGGCCGGCCCGGAAGGCGTCGTGCACCTCCTTGACCACACCGGGGTGACGGTCGGCGAAGGAACGGCGGGCCGCCCACAGCGCGAACACCATCGGCAGGCCGCTCCACTCCCGCCAGGCCGCGCCCAGATCCATCAGGCCGAGTGGATGCGCCGGTCCGTCCCGTTCGGCCTCGTAGGTCGCCCGCAGCGCAACATCACCGATGATCACCGCCGCGTCCGCCTCCCGCAGCATCAGCGGCAGGTCGGGTGGCATCGTCACGTAGGTCGGCGCCAGGCCGTGGTGTTCCTCGAGCAGCATCCGGGCCAGCAGCACGCTGGTGCGCGAGGTGGAGCCGAGCGCGACCGTGCGCACCTCGGCCAGCGGCACCGCTGTGCTCAGCACCACGGACAGCACCGGCCCGTCGGACCCGACCGCGAGATCGGGCAGCACCACCAGCTCGTCGGCGTGCCGCAGGTACTCGACCAGGCTGATCGGGCCGATGTCGAGATCGCCGGCGACCAGCGCCTCATTGAGCCGGTCCGGCGTGTCCTTGGTCAGCTCGAGGTCGAGCAGCGCGCCCGAGTGGACCAGTCCCCAGTACAGCGGCAGACAGTTCAGGAACTGGATGTGCCCGACCCGCGGCCGGACCTCGCCACTCAACGCTGGCCGCCGTGACGGTTCTCCATCGCGTCGATGACGGCCCGCCGTTGCCGCAGCGCCAACGGATAGCTGGCCAGGCCGCTGACCGCCAGCGCCAGCAGGAAGGCGAGCAGCCCACCCAGCCCCAGCAGCAGGACGACGGCCAGCACCACTCCGAACAGCAACGCCCGCACGGCGAAGTACCGCACGTTGATGGCCAGCAGCCCACGCTGCGGTCGCGGGGTGGGACGATCGGGCCGCTCCATCAGGACCTCCGCTTCTTGGCCGGCACCCAGCGGAGTCGGCGCAGCACGATCGGGAAGAACCCCAGGCCGACGATCACGGCGAGCAGCCCCAGCAGGGCCGCCGGGCCGATCGGCACCCCGACCCAGGCCAGCAGCGCGTCCACCACGATGCCGGGCACGAGGATGACCACAAACGCGAGCGCGAAAACCCATCCGGTGCCCGGCGCGCCGGGCGGACGGGACGGATACCGCGGGTTGGTGCTGACCCTGCTGTCGTTGCTGACCCTGCCGTCGTTGCTGACCATGGTGTCCGGGCCCGCCTCAGGCGTCGATGGCCGTCGCGACCTCGCGACGGGCCGGATCGGGCCCGTCGTAGGCACGGATCTCGCGATAGCGGGTGTCCCGCTCGACCGGCCGGAACCCGGCGTCTCGGATGATGCCCAGCAGGTCCTCACGGGTCATCGTGGTCGGGGTGCCGAACCGGTCCGCGTCATGGGTGATCTTGTACTCGACGACGGAACCGTCCAGGTCGTCGGCACCGAAGTTCAGCGCGAGCTGGGCGGTCGTGAGGCCGTGCATCACCCAGAAGCACTTGACGTGGTCGATGTTGTCGAACAGCAGCCGGGAGACGGCGAACGTCTTCAGCGCCTCGGCCCCGGTCGCCATCGGCTGGTTCATCAGCCGGTTGCGCGGGTCCCCGGCCGCGTCGTGCTGGAAGCGCAGCGGGATGAACACCGCGAACCCACCGGTCTCGTCCTGCAGTTCGCGCAGCCGCAGCACGTGGTCAACCCGGTGCCGGGGCTCCTCGATGTGGCCGTAGAGCATCGTGCACGGCGTGCGCAGCCCCTTGGCATGCGCGAGCCGGTGGATGCGCGACCAGTCCTCCCAGTGGGTCTCGTGGCCGACGATCTTCTGCCGGACCTCCCAGTCGAAGATCTCCGCGCCGCCACCGGTGAGCGACTCGAGACCGGCGTCGATCAGTTCGTCGAGGATCTCGTCGGCCGGCAGCCCGCTGATCTTCTCGAACCAGTGGATCTCGGTGGCGGTGAACGCCTTGAGGGCCACTCCCGGCAGCGCCTTGCCCAGCTCGCGCAGCGAACGCGGATAGTAGCGCCACGGCAGGGTCGGGTGCAGGCCGTTGACGATGTGCAGCTCGGTGATACCGGCCGGTTCCATCTCCTTCGCGAGCCGCACGGCCTCCTCGATGCGCATCGTGTACGCGTCGGACTCGCCGGGCTTGCGCTGGAACGAGCAGTAGGCGCAGGACGCCGAGCACACGTTGGTCAGGTTCAGATGCCGGTTGACGTTGAAGAACGTCCGGTCCCCGTTCTTGCGGGTGCGGACGTCGTGCGCGAGGCCACCCAGCCAGGCGAGGTCGTCACTGCCGTACAGTGCCTCGCCGTCGGCCCGGCTGAGCCGCTCACCGGCCGCGACCTTCGCCTCGATCTCCCGTTTGAGCCCAGCATCCATGTCACCCAGACTAGCCCGATTGCCCGCGGACCCTACCCGTCCCGGGGGTCCATTACTCCCGGTCGCGTACCGCCGCCGCCCGCTCCGCGGCCCGGCGCTGCATCCGGCCCAGCGGCCAGGTCAGCAGCCCAGCGATGACGAAGGCAACCAGCAAAGCCAGTATCACGTTCATCCCGACGACGGCCAGTACCACCGTGACCACCACGAGTACCGCCAGTCGGGCCGCGAAATACGGCAGCTGGGCCCGGAGGTCGACCTCCGCCGCCCCTCGACCGCGTCCCTTTCCCTTCGCCGCGCCGTCACCCGCCGTCATGCCGTCACCTTCGCCTCGCTGCTACGTGCTCCGAGGAACCCGTTGCCGGGAACCCGCCGTCGCAGACCACTGTGCCCGTCCCGGGGCCCGGTCCGCCAGGGAGCACCCGGCCACTGTTCGATCATGGTGTTCCGCGGAACCGCCCGGGACCGGGTCGGCGGGGTGCTCCGGACGGCGGGCGGCGCCCAGTTCGCCGGACCAGCGGCGATACAGGGTGTGGGTGACCCCGGCGGCGTCCAGGACCCGTCCGGCGACGAAATCGACCAGGTCGGTGGCCTCCCGGGCGCCGGCGTAGAAGCCGGGACTCGCCGCCGCCACCACGGCCCCGGCCTCGTGCAGGGCGAGCATGTGCCGCAGCGTCGCGCCGGTGTAGGGCATCTCCCGGGGAACGACGACCAGACGCCGCCCCTCCTTGAGGGTCACGTCCGCACAGCGTTGCAGCAGGTCCTTGGACAGTCCGAGGGCGATGCCGGCGAGGGACGCGGTGCTCGCCGGGACGACGATCATCCCGCGGGTCGGGTACGAGCCGCTGCTCGGCGGGGCCGCGAGGTTGCCGGGCGCGTGTACGGCGACCAGCGACCGCACCAGCTCGCCGACACCCGCGAGCACACCGTCCGGCGCGGCGGAATCGTCCGGCGCGGCAGAATCGTCCGGCGCGGCAGTGCCGAGCGGGGCGGACAGCCACGTCGTCAGGGCCGATGCCCAGGAACTGTCGTGCCAGGCAAGGCCCGTCTCGTCCAGCAGGGTGAGCCGGGCGGCGCGGGAGAGCACCAGGTCGACCGGGTGGCCGGCGGTGAGCAGGCCACGCAGCACCGCGGCAGCGTACGGGGTGCCGCTGGCACCGCTGACCCCGACCACCCAGGGCACCCGCGGCGCCGCGGCCGGAGCGGGGGATGGCACGGCTAGACCGACAGGCCGCGGCTGAACAGGTCGGCGACGGCAAAGGCGAACAGGGCGATGCCGACGAAACCGTTCGCGGTGAGGAACGCCCGGTTGACCCGGGAGAGATCGTTCGGAGAGACGATGGCGTGTTCGTAGGAGAGCGCGGCCGCGGTCACCGCGAGCCCCGCCCACCAGAACGCGCCGACGCCCACCATCAGGCCGTACACCACGAACAGGACGAACGTGACGACGTGGGTGACGGTCGAGCCGATCAGCGCACCGCGCACCCCGAACCGGGCCGGCACGGAGCGCACGCCGATGCGGCGGTCGATCTCGGCATCCTGGCAGGCGTAGATCAGGTCGAACCCGCCGATCCAGGCGCCGACGGCGAGACCGAGCACGAACGCCGCCCACGACCAGTGCCCGGAGACGGCGATCCAGGCGCCGACGGGGGCGACGGCCTGGGCGATGCCGAGCACGGCGTGCGGGACGTCGGTGAAGCGCTTGGCGTACGGGTAGACGACCAGCGGGGCGACCGCGACCGGCGCCAGCGCGAGACACAACCAGCTCAGCATCGCCGCGGCGGCGAGGAACACCGCGAGCGCCACCACCGATCCGACCACGGCGGTGCGCACCGACACCGCGCCGGTGACGAGCTCCCGGCTCGCGGTGCGCGGGTTGCGGGCGTCGATCGCCCGGTCGATGATCCGGTTGGCGGCCATCGCGAACGTCCGCGCCGCGACCATCGCGATCGTGACCAGCCCGAGGTCCGCCCAGTGCACCGAGCGTGACGCGTCAAAGCAGGCGGCCAGCGCCGCGATGTAGGCGAACGGCAGCGCGAACACCGAGTGCTCGATGACGACCAGCCGCAGGAACGCCCGCACATGTCCCAGCTCGTGCTGCCCACCACCGGACGAGCCCGATCCGGACACGCCACCGGATGGTCCCGGCAGGAACATCGCGTCGCTCACAGGCCGTACTCCTTCCAGCGCCGGGTCACCCGGTCGCGTACCGCGGCATCCATCACGATCTCCTCGGGCCAGCCGCCGTCACGGCGGTACCCCTCGGTCACCAGCTTGCGGGTCGCGTCCACTCCGATCTTGCCTCCCCAGAACTGCTCGTAGGAGGCATGGTCGAGATGGTCGACCGGGCCGATCGTGGTGAGCAGGTCATGGGCGTAGTCCACATTGCCGAACGCCCGCCAGGCCACCTCGTGGTAGTCGTGGACGTCACAGTCCGCGTCGACCACGACGATCAGCTTGGACAGCGACAGCAGCCCGGCGCCCCAGATGGCATGCATCACCTTCTGAGCGTGCTTCGGGTAGCGCTTGTCGATCGAGACGATGCAGCAGTTGTGGAACACCCCGGCCTCGGGCAGGTCGTAGTCGACGATCTCGGGGATCATCATCCGGATCAGCGGCAGGAAGATCCGCTCGGTGGCCTTGCCCATCGGCCCGTCCTCCTGCGGCGGGCGGCCGACGACGATCGTCTGGAACACCGGCTCACGCTGCATCGTCATCACGTCGACGTGCAGCGCGGGGAACGGCTCGACGGGCGTGTAGAAGCCGGTGTGGTCGCCGAAGGGACCCTCCGGGCGGCGCTCCCCCGGTTCCAGCCAACCCTCCAGCACGATCTGCGCGTTCGCCGGCACCCGCAGCGGGACGCTGCGACAGTCGACCATCTCCACCCGCTCGCCGCGCAGGTAGCCGGCGAACAGGTACTCGTCGATGTCGGCCGGCAGCGGAGCGGAGGCGGCGTAGGTGACCGCCGGGTCGCAGCCGAACGCGATCGCCACCGGCAGCCGCTCGCCGCGCCGCTCGGCGACGGCATGATGGGCGTTGGAGTCCTTGTGGATCTGCCAGTGCATGCCGACGGTGCGGGCGTCGTGGCGCTGCAGCCGGTACATCCCCAGGTTGCGGGCGCCGGTCTCGGGGTGGCGGGTGTGGGTCAGCCCGAGGTTGAGGAAGGCGCCGCCGTCACTCGGCCAGGCATGCACACCGGGCAGGCGGAACAGGTCGACGTCGGCACCCTCGAGCACGACGTCCTGGCACGGCGCGGTGCGCACCCGCCGCGGTGGCAGCGACGTCAGCGACGCGGCCTTGCCCAGCGCGTCGCGCAGCCCCGACAGACCGGTCGGCAGCTCGGGACGCAGCAGGGCGGCAAGCCGCTCGCCGATCTCGTCGAGCCGCTCCACGCCGAGGGCCGCGGCCATCCGCGCCTCGGTCCCGAACACGTTGATCGCCAGGGGCATGTCCGCCCCGAGCGGGGAGTCGAACAGCAGCGCCGGGCCGTGCTCGCGCACCACCCGGGTGACGATCTCGGTCACCTCCAGTCGGGGGTCGACGGGCACCGACACCCGTCGCAGATCCCGCCGCCGTTCGAGATGCGCGAGAAACGCGCGTAGATCCGCCCAGGCCATTGCCCCATCCTCGCAGCCACCACCGACCACCGTTGGCTCCCCCACCATCGGTGATGGCAACCGCACCCACCGCTGCCGGTCGGCGGCCTCGATGGCGACGCTGTTGCCAACCCGCCGGACGCGACCCGGGGGCGAGGGGCACACTGGGGATACACGGGCCGGCCATCTTCTCGACACGTGCGCCCCCGGGGCCGCCTTCGGGCAGTCCGAGGGACTCCGATGGCGCACACCATCCGGCCCGTCCGGAGTCGCCGCGCATGGCCAGGACCCGCAGGCCGCGGCGGCTGTCCCGCAGAACCGGGACTACTGACCCACGTGCCGACGTTCATATCCGATATGTCGAGCGGAATGTAACAGGACGTAATCGGTCACCGAGAGCTGGAAGGAGCGACCAGCAGGTGCTGGGCCTCGCGCTGACGTTTGTGATCATCGGTGTCTGGGCGTACGCGATCATTGATGTGGTCGGGACGCCCCCGGACGAGATACGGGTGGGGTCGAAACTGCTTTGGATCGTGGCGGTGGGGCTGCTCTGGATTCCCGGCGCGGCCGGCTGGTTCCTGTTCGGCCGTCCGCGGGTGAACGGGTATGGCGCGCGCGCACCGCGGCGGGCCGTGTCCGACCACCCGGCGTTCGGGCACCGGTCGGCCTGGGAGATCACCCGCCGCGAGGCCGGCCTTGCCCGGCCTGGCTCGCGGATGGGTACCCGCCGTCAGGTCGCTCGTCCCAAGGGGCCGGACGACGACCCGGAGTTCCTGCGTGAACTCGCCGCGCGCATCCGCGGCGGCGAGTCCGAGCCCCCGTCGCCCTCTCTCGGCTGACCCGTCCGGCCGCCCGGGCCCCCGTTGGGGGTGGCCCGGGCTCCGGTGGATCAGACTCCGGTGGATCAGACTCCGGCGGATCAGACTCCGGCGTAGGAGTGCAGGCCGCTGATGACGAGGTTCACCACGTAGTAGTCGACGAACAGCGCGGTGAACGCGACCAGGGAGATGGTGGCGGCACGGCGGCCACGCCAGCCGGCGGTCGCGCGGGCGTGCAGGTAGGCGGCGTAACAGACCCAGGTGATGAACGACCAGGTCTCCTTGGGGTCCCAGCCCCAGTAGCGTCCCCAGGCTGCCTCGGCCCAGATCGCACCGGCGATGATCGCGAAGGTCCAGATCGGGAAGGCGAACGCGATGACCCGGTAGGTGAGGGTGTCCAGGGCGGCCGACGAGGGCAGCCGCATCACGATCCCGCCGCGGTTCTGCATCGCCCGGCTGGCCTCGGCCCGTCCGGTGGCGACCTCGGCGAGACGGTTCTCCCAGCGTTCCTTGACGAGGAACAGCACCGTGGTCACCGCGGAGACGAGGAACACCCCGCTCGCGACGATCGCTCCGACCACGTGGATCTTCAACCAGTACGAGTTGAGCGCCGGCACCAGCGGCCCGGGCGCCACGTAGAGCACCGTCCCGGCGAAGCCGAGATACAGCACGACCGGCACCATGACGAACACGCCCAGCCAGCGCACGTTGTGCCGGGTGATCAGGCCCAAAAACGTCGTGACCGCGATCAGGCAGATCATCGACGAGTACTCGTACATGTTGCCCCACGGCACCCGGTCCGCCGCGAACCCGCGGGTGATGACCGAGGCGAGGTGCAGGGCCCAGCCGATGACGGTGGCGCCCACGGCGATCCGGCCGACCCAGCGGGCCCGCGCCGGAACCTGCGGGTCATCGCCGCCGGCCAACGAGTGCGCGGCCCGGTCCCGCCTGCGGACCGCCTCGATCTCCCGGGCACGGGCCGCCGCGGCGTCGGTGGGATCGCCACCGCCGGACACCGGGCTGACCGCCGGGTCGGTCGGGGCCGCGGTCGAGGCCCCGACGAGTACCGCCGACCGCTCCGCCGACGTGCGCGCGGCAGGGACGGCCGAGGTCACCGCCTCGTCGCCGACCACCACCGCCTCGTCCTGGCGGGTGCCCAGCCGGCTGAACGCGAACTCGGCCGCGAAGCCGAGCATCGCGACCGAGTAGACCGCCATCCCGCTGCCGAACAGATGGTTGGACAGGCTCGCGAAGCCCTCGTTGACCGCCATCAGTGCTCCTGCTTCCCGGTCGCCGGCTCGTCGGCCTGTTCCGTGCTGGCCTGTTCCGTGCTGGCCTGTGCTGTGCTGGCCTGTGCTGTACCGGCCGCAGTTGCGCCGGCGCCTGGTTCGCGTGGTGTTGTGGGCTCGGTGGGCTCGGTGGCCGCGCGGACGCGGGTGGTGAGATCGGCGAGTTCGGTGGCGAAGCCGTCGCCGTGGGAACGGGACAGGCCACCGATCTCGATGACGGATCCGCCGGCGGGCGCCGGGTGGGCCCGGACCCACACCCGGCGGCGGCGCACCCGCAGGCTCGCGATCAGGCCGACGATGATGAGCACCGCGAACACCAGTGCCTCCCGCTTCGCCGGGTCGGCCTTCACCTGGAAGGTGGCGAACTCGGCGACGCTGTCGACCTCGAGGCTCAGACCGCCGGGCAGGCCGGTCAGCGTGCGCTGGCGAGGGTTGTCCGGGGCGAGGACCTGGGCGGTGCGGTCGGCGCCGGCCGGGCCGGTCAGCGCGATCTGCTTCATATCCCGGGTGTCGACCGTGTAGACGTTCTGCGGCACGCCCTCGTCCAGGTGCAGGTTGCCGACGAAACCGGTGATCGTCAGCCCGGGAGCGGTGGCCGCCGGGAAGATCGAGACGTAGCCGCGGGTGGGGTCCAGTCGGGTTGTCGGGGTGAAGACCCCGCTGAAGGCCAGCTGCTGCGGCTCATGCCGGGTGCCCACCGGTGCCAGACCCGCGTCGGGGATCTTCACCGTGCAGGTCGAGGTGAACATCCCGTCCCGGGGGGTGCAGGGCACGTTGTTCTGCCAGACGACGCGGCCCTTGGCGTCCCGCAGGACGAAGTGGGGAGCGTACCCGTGGCCAATCAGATAGATCTTGGCGTCGTCGAGGACCAGCGGATGGTTGACCCGGATGGTCGCCGGGCGGGTGGGGGTGTCCAGGTCGGGTGCGTAGCTCACGTTCGCGCGGAAGTCCGCCGGCTCGCCGTTGGGCTGGTAGGACGCCTGGAACCGGTCAAGGGTCAGCGAGAAGGGCTGCAGCTTCGCGGTGTTGACGAGCTTGCCGCCGCTGAACTGGTCATAGGAGATCAGTGTGTTGGCGAAGCCGTCCCCGGAGACGACGAGTGTCGTGCCCGAATAGCCGAACCAGGAGCCGAAGCCGACTGCGGCGAGCAGCCCGACCAGGGCGACGTGGAAGACGAGGTTGCCGGTTTCGCGCAGGTAGCCCTTCTCCGCGGCGACGGAGTGGTCAGGTGAGCCGTCCGGCCGGCGGGCGTCTGGCGGCGCGGCACTGGCCCGGAACCGCCGGCCGCGCAGCACGCCGCGGGCGAGCGCGGTGGCTTCGTCCGGCGGCAGCGGGCTGGTCCAGGAGCTGCCACCGGGCAGGCGACCGGGACGCGCCGGGGCCTTCGGCGGGGCGGTGAACAGCGCCCGCGCATGCCAGCGGATCCGCGACGACAGGCAGCCGATCAGTGAGATGAACAACAGCAGATAGATCGCGGCGAACCAGGGTGCGGCGAAGACATCGAAGCCGGAGAGCCGGTCCAGGACCGGGCCGAGCGTCGGGTGATCGTTGAGGTACAGCTCGACCCGCAGCGGGTTGATGTTGCGCTGCGGCAACAGCGAGCCCGGGACGGCGGCGAGCGCCAGCAGGAACAGCAGCAGCAGCGCGGTGCGCATGCTGGTCAACTGTCGCCAACTGCGCACGGCGAAGGCCAGCGGGCCGCTTCGTCCCACCGGGGAGGCGCCCGTCGCCGGGGCGCCGGTTACACCCGGACCGTCAGCGGGCGGCGCCTCCTCCCGAGCTGCGGTGCCTGGCTCGGCCTTCGTGCCGGACCGGGGGTCGGTGCCGGTGCCCGCGCCGGCGGATCGGGGCGGGGGGTCGAACGCCTCCGGGCGGACGGCGGGAGCCGCGTCGGCGTGGCCGTCCGGGAGCCGGCGGGTGGCGGTGTCCTGGTCGAACCCCGCGTCCTGGCCGGCGGTCTCGTCGATCTCGGCGGTCTCGTCTGCTCCGTCGAGGCCGGCGGCGCGGATGGACGAGGCGGAGCTGGGCGTTGGGGTCACAGCGGCGTCTCCGAGAAGCCGGGAGCATAGGGCCGCAGATAGATGATCAGATCGGCCCATGCCCCGGTCAGTTGAAGCATCCCGACCGCGACCAGCAGCACTCCACCCGACACGGTCAGGACGCGGGTGTGCCGGCGCAGCAGGAGCAGGGCACCGGCGGCCCGCCGGAAGGCGAGACCGACGGCGAGGAAAGGCAGTCCGAGCCCAAGGCAGTAGACGGCGGACAGGAACGCCCCCCGCCCGGCCCCGGCGCTCGTCGCGGCAAGGCCCAGCACGGCGGTCAGGGTCGGGCCGATACAGGGCGCCCAGCCAACGCCGAACATCACGCCGAGCATGGGCGCGCCGAGCAGACCGGGTCGTGGCAGTCGGTGGAAGCGCCACTCCCGGTTCGCCCAGGACATCCGGGAGAACACCCCGGCGAACGCAAGACCCATCACGATGGTGAGGGCACCAAGAATCTGGTTCACCCCGACCTGGTGGGCCGTCAGCTTCGCACCGAGCCGGCCGAAGGCCGCACCCCAGGACACGAACACGAGGGTGAACCCGAGGACGAACAGCCCCGTACCGGCGGCCACCCGTCCCCCCAGCCGCACCCGGCGCAGCCGCAGCCGCAGCGCACCTGACCCCTGTTCGGCTGCCGGAGCGAGGTCCGTGGATCCGGCGCCCCGCGTCACCGAACCGTCCGGCACCGCCGGACCCTCCGACGGCACCACGCTGCCGGCACCGACCAGGACGGGAGCGGTGGACGCGACCGCGGGCGCCGGGGACGAGAGCCGACGCTCACGGTCCTGCAGTTCCTCGCCGGACAGGCCGGTGACGAAGCTGAGATAGCCGGGGACGAGCGGCAGCACGCACGGCGAGAGGAACGACATCAGCCCGGCGGCGGCCGCCACCGGCGCCGCGAGCAGCACCGGTCCGTCCGTGACCAGGCCGACGACGCTCATGACCGCCCGCCCACCACAGCTGCGCCCACCCCGGCTGCGGCCGCGGCGGCGCGCGGGCCGCGGCGGCCGATCCGGCAGATCACGTCTCGGCCCGCAACCGGGTCAGCACGGGGGTGAGATCCTCGGGCAGGACGCCACCGGTGAACCGGGCGGCGATGCGGCCGTCCGGGTCGAGCACGAACGTCGAGGGCAGCCCGGGCGCCACCGGCCAGCCCGCGGCAAGCGTGCCCAGCCGGTCGACGATGCTCGGGTACGGCGTGCCGAAGTCGCGGACGAACGCCTTCGCGCTGGATGTGCCGTCCTTCTCGTTGACGCCGAGGAAGGCCACCGACGGCTCCTGACGAGCGAGTTTGGCCAGGCCCGGAGTCTCGGCCCGGCACGGCGCGCACCAGGACGCCCAGAAGTTCACCACGACGACCCTGCCCCGCAGCGAGACCAGACTGATCGTTTTGCCGTCGAGATCCCGGCCGGACAGGGGGGGCGCGAGGTGCCGCCTGTCGGCGGCCACGTAGTCCGTCCCGGCCGACTGCTGGACGAAGCCGTACCCGTCGCCGCCCGTGGCGTCGGTCGCGTTGCCATGGGCGGAACAGGCCGCGAGCACCGTGCTCAGCGCCATCATCAGCGCGAGCAGGCCCACCCGGGCACCACCGAGCCGCGGCGAGGCCGGACCATCAGCTGATCTGGACTGCCGTCCCATCTCTGCCACGCGCACCAGTATGTGCCCTGCCCCTCTCGTCCCCGGCACCCGTCTACGACCCACTGTAGAACTACGACCAACTGTAGAACCCGACTCAGCGTAGGCGCGAGTACCCACCGGTGCGCGTGTGCTTCCCCACGGCCGCGCCGCTGGGCCCGCGGGCCGCGGCCGGTTACCATCCTGCCCCGATCGGGCCCTCCTCCGATCAATTCCCGCCCCCGCGACCGGCCGCCCGCAGCCATCCCGCGACTCTCGTCACTATGAGTGACGAGAGTGGGTGATCCGGGTGCTGCGGAGCCGGCCTCGGCGCGGGTGGCCCGAGTCGGTGCAGGTGTGTGCCGGTTCAGGCGGATACGGGTGCGGGCCGGAAGGGGTGCACTCGGAAGCTGGCGGTGACGGCGACCGTGGTGTCGGGAACGCCGCCGGGACCGGTGATGTCCGCGCCGGAGGCCCAGGTGGCGACAGCGGCCCGGGACAGGTCGTCGCGCGTGTGGTGGTGGCCGGTGGGGCCCATGAGGGCGAGGTCGACCACTGCGGGGAGGGGCAGTGCGAGCGGCACGTCGAGCCGTTCGACCGGGCCGGGGACGAAGTGGCCGGCAAGGCGTCCGGCCAGCTGGTCGTCCTTGTCGGGCTGCATGCCGACCAGGCCGAGGGCACCGCGCAGCTCGGCGAGATGCGCCGGGCCGGGCGTCACGACGAGCAGTAGCCCGCCCGAGCGCAGCACCCGGTGCATCTCGGCGGGATGCCGTGGGGCGAAGACGTCAAGCAGCACGTCCACGCTGCCGTCGGCGACGGGCCAGCCGCCGGCGGCGTCAAACGAGACCGCCCCGATCCGCGGATGTGCGCGGGCCGCGCGGCGCAGCGCCGGCGGTGCGACATCAACCGCGATCCCCCAGGCACCGTGGTCAGCGACACCCGGGTCGACCGCCTCGCGGTCGAGGACGGCCAGCACACCGGCCAGGTGGTGGCCGGTGCCGGCGCCGATCTCGAGGATCGTCGGTGCGGTGCCGGTGGGGTGGGTGATGCAGGCCGCGGTGGCAAGCGCCCCGAGCCGGGCGGTCAGCGGTGCGTAGTGGCCGGCGCCGAGAAACGCCTCGCGGGCGGCGACCATCGCCGGCGTGTCACCGGTGATCCGCCGTGACCGGCCGCTACGCAGACTCAGATAGCCCCCGCGGCCGAGGTCGAAGCTGTGCCCCACCGCACAGCGCACGTCGCCACCGCCGTACAGCCCGCCACCGCAGACCGGGCAGCGCAGTGCCGGCAGAATCCCAGCCAGCCCGGCCGGTCCCGCGAACGGGCACGGTCGAGGCGGTGTGTCCGGTGTCACGGACGTGGCCGATCCGGTCGGGCCGCTGCTGCCGCCGCTGGTGGTGTTCAGGCGCCGACCGAACCCGGGGTGTTGCCGGTCGGGCCATTGGGCTCGGCGTACTCGACGCCGACGAGCTGGCTGCCCTGGTAGACGGCGGTGGTGACACTGGCCAGGCCGCACTGGCGCCGGTCGGGTCGGTGCCACAGGTGACGGCCTTCCAGCGCGCGGCGCGCTGTCCACACCGGCAACTGGTGGCTGACCAGCACGACGTGCCGGCCCGGGTACCGGTCGCGCCAGTCGGCGACCGCGGCGAGCATCCGCTCGGCGATCTCGGTGTAGGGCTCACCCCAGGACGGGCGCAGCGGGTTGCGCAGCAGCCGCCACATGGCCGGGTGGCGCAGTGCCGCCGGGCTCGCCTCGAAGGTCTGGCCCTCGAACGCGTTGCGGCTTTCGATCAGCCGCGGGTCGACGCCGACGGGCAGGTTGTGGGCTGCGGCGATCGGCACGGCGGTCTGCTGGGCCCGGTCCAGGGGGCTGGCGACCACGGCGGCGATGTCCAGGTCGGCGAGATACTCCGCGGTGACCTTGGCCTGGCGGTGGCCGTTGTCGGACAGGCCGAAGCCGGGCAGCCGGCCGTAGAGCACCTTGCTCGGGTTGAACACCTCGCCGTGCCGGACCAGGTGCACCCGGGTGCGCCCGTCCGGTCTGGACGCGGCGCTGGACTCGGTCGTGGGTGTGGTCATCACGCTCCCCCGGCTACGGACGAGGCGGACGAGGCGGGGGTGACGTCAGGGACGGCGGCCGCGGCCCGGGCGGCGGCCGGGGCGGCCGCGGCGATGCGTTCAAGCACCGCGTCGTCGTGGGCGGCGGAGACGAACCAGGCCTCGAACGCCGACGGCGGCAGGTAGATGCCGGCGTCGAGCATGCTGTGGAAGAACGCGGCGTAGCGGGCGGTGTTCTGCACCTGGGCACCGGCGTAGTCGATGACGGTGGTGGCGTCGGTGAAGAAGAAACTGAACAGCGAGCCGGCGCTGGCCGGCACGTGCGCGACGCCCTGTTCGGTGAGCGCCGTGGACACGATGCCGGCGACATCGCCGGCGCGGGCGTCCACCGTCGCGTACACCTCGTCGGTACAGGCCCGCAGGGTGGCCAGGCCCGCGGCGACCGCGATCGGGTTGCCCGACAGTGTGCCGGCCTGGTAGACGGGCCCGGCGGGAGCAAGTTTCGACATCACGTCCGCCCGGCCGCCGAACGCGGCCGCCGGCAGCCCGCCACCCATCACCTTGCCGAAGGTGAACAGATCCGGCGACCAGTCCTCAAGGTCACCCTCGATGCCCCACCAGCCGGCCCGGGAGATCCGGAACCCGGTCATCACCTCGTCCAGAATGAGCAGTGCGCCGTGGATGTCACACAGCCGGCGCAGACCCCCGTTGAAGCCCGGCAGCGGCGGGACAACCCCCATGTTCGCCGCGGCGGCCTCGGTGATGACGGCGGCGATCGTGTCGCCGCGCTCGGCGAAGACCGCCTCCACCAGGGCCAGATCGTTGTAGGGCAGGACGATCGTGTCCGCGGTCGCCGTTCCGGTCACGCCGGGGGTGTCCGGCAGGCCGAAGGTGGCCAGGCCCGAGCCCGCGGCGGCGAGCAGCGCGTCGACATGGCCGTGGTAGCAGCCGGCGAACTTGATGATCGTCGAGCGACCGGTGAAGCCGCGGGCGAGCCGCACGGCGCTCATGGTCGCCTCGGTACCCGAGTTGACCAGCCGGACCTTCTCGACCGGCCCGACCCGTTCCACGATCAGCTCGGCGAGTTCGACCTCGCCGGGCGTCGGCGTCCCGAAACTGGTGCCGGCGGCGACCGCCCGTGACACCGCCTCGACGACCGCCGGATGCGCATGGCCAAGGATCATCGGCCCCCAGGAGCAGACCAGGTCGACGTAGGTACGACCGTCCACATCGGTGAGATAGGGGCCGTCACCGGACACCATGAAACGCGGGCTGCCGCCCACGGCCCGAAAGGCACGGACGGGCGAGTTGACCCCGCCGGGAACGACACGCTCGGCGCGCCGGAACATCTCCTCAGAGGCCGGCGCGGCGGAGGGAACCACCATGCCCCCGATCCTCGCAGGTCCCACCGACCGTTCGCGCCCCGCATGGACGTGCCGCCGGTCTCCGCTGCGCCCAGATGGGCACCAGACCACCGGCAGGCCCAGACCACTGGCAGGCCCGGGCCACCGACAGACCCAGACCACTGGCAGGCCCAGGCCGCCGGCGGACGGGGGTTTGCCCCGGCCGCCCACCGGCGGCGGTCTGCGTGCAGGCGGAATGATATTTTTGCCCCAATATCAACCTGCAGGCCGGTAATGAGCCTGATTGACCCTATCGAGGGGCGGGGTCGACCGGCTCCTCAGGGGGTCCCCCACCTGGCGCTCCACCTGCCACAACACCGCTCCTCCCAGCATGTATCCAGCCGCGGCTCCAACCCGCCATGACAAGAGTCACCGTTCTCCCGGGCTCGTTCGGGACCCTGCCCGCGCTCCGGCGCGGTACCCACCTGCCGATGGCCGATCGGGGACGCCGGGCGAACGATCGGGCGGTTGCCCCACAACCGGGTCGGCGCCCAGGTCAGGAGCGCAGGCGATGGCGGGTTCGGGCAGCCTCGCGGGTGAGGTGGTCGCGTTCGGCGACGCTGGTGGCACCGCGGGCAGCCGCGGCGTAGAGATCTGCGGCGCGAGCCAGATCACCGACACGCTCGTGCAGGTATGCCGCCGCGGCGGCATACCTGGGCAGGTCCGGCGCCACGGTGGCGAGGGCCGCGAGACCGGCGTGCGGGCCGTCGGCCTCGCCGAGTGCGACGGCCCGGTTGAGCCGTACCACGGGGCTGTTGGTGATCCGCAGCAGCTCGTCGTACCACTCGACGATCTGCACCCAGTCGGTCTCGGCGGTGCTGGGTGCATCCGCATGCAGGGCGGCGATCGCGGCCTGCGCCTGGTATTCGCCGAGCTGATCCCGGGCCAACGCGTGCTGCAGAATCGTCACACCCTCGGCGACCAGATGCGTGTCCCAGCGGGACCGGTCCTGTGCGGCCAGCGGGATCAGGCGCCCGGCCGGCCCGGTACGTGATGCGCGACGGGCGTGGTGCAACAGCATGAGTGCCAGCAGGCCCGCGACCTCGGCATCGTCGGTCAGCACGGCGAGCTGGCGGGCCAGCCGGATCGCCTCGGCCGCCAGATCCACGTCCCCGCCGTAGCCCTCGTTGAAGACGAGATAGAGCACCCGCAGCACGGTCGGGAGATCACCGGACCGGTCGAGGGGCTGCCCGGCGATGCGCCGTTTGGCCCGGCTGATCCGCTGTGCCATGGTCGCCTCGGGGACGAGATAGGCCGTCGCGATCTGCCGGGTGGTCAGGCCGCCGACCGCGCGCAGCGTCAGCGCGACGGCCGACGCCGGTGCCAGCACCGGGGACGCGCACAGGAAGTACAGCCGCAGTGTGTCATCGGTGGCGGGCACCGGGCCCACGTCCGGTTCCGCGTCGACGACGAGCTCCCGTCCCCGCCGGGACGTCTCGGCCCGGGTGGCATCGAGGAAACGGCGCCACGCCGCCGTGACCAGCCAGCCCTTCGGATCGCGCGGAGGATCGGCCGGCCAGGTTTCGAGCGCTCGGATCAGCGCGTCCTGCACGGCGTCCTCGGCCGAGGCGAAATCCGCTCCGCGCCGGACGAGAATGCCGATCACTGCGGGCACCAGCTCCCGTACCTGCGAATCGTCCACGATGCTCAGGGCCACTTGGCACTCCTGATCACTCGGCATTCCTGATCATTCGGTGACGGTGGGCGGCGCGGTGAGCAACGGCCGGACCTCGAGCCATTCGTGGATCGGCCCACCTCCCGGGCCGGGAGCGGCGGACAGCTCCCCGGCGAGCTGCACCGCGCGGTCCCAGGACTCCACATCGATGATCATCCAGCCGGCTACGAGGTCCTTGGTCTCGGCGAACGGGCCGTCGGTCACCACCGGACGCCCCGGCCCGTCAGTCCGGACGAAGGCGCCCTCGGGTGAGAGTGCCAGTTCGCCGACGAACTCTCCCGTCCGCTTCAGACCGGCGGCGAAATCCCGCATGTACCGGATGTGCGCGTCGACCTCGGACGGCGTCCACCGGTCCATCGGAGCATGGTCGACGATCGGGGTCGGGCCACCGCGGTAGTGCTTGAGCAGCAGGTACTTCACGATGATCCTCCGTGGGTGTCGCATGGCCGTCGTGGCCACTCATGCTCCAGGGACGGAGCCGACCCCCGCGTTCTCGACATCGACGCGCAGATTTTCCGGGAGATCCTCTCGACGCTCCTTGCGGCGGCGACCGCCCGCCGGCGTCGTGGGACGCCGGCCGTGCTGGCGGCCTCAGGCGGCCGCCCCGCCGGGTCCGGGCGGAGTCCCCGGGCTCCTGCGACGGGCGACCATGGGCAGGCCGTCCCTGGGACGCAGCGTGACCTGGGGCTGCGGCACGATGTCCACCCCTGGCACCGGGGTGAACGACCAGCTCCGAACGATGCTGGCCAGGGCGAGAACGCCTTCGGCCAGGGCGAAGCTGTTGCCGATGCACTGGCGGGGGCCGCCGCCGAACGGGAAGTAGGCGAAGCGGGGCCGCGTCGGCGAACCGGCCGGGGAGACAGCCGGGGAGACGAAGGCGGTGGAGGCGACGGGCGCCGAGTCGGAGTGGATCCAGCGGCCGGGATCGAAGCGTTCCGGGTGCGGCCACCAGCGTTCGTCGCGGTGCACCACCCACTGGCTGAAGATAAGGGTGGCACCGGCCGGCAGTCGAGCGCCCGCGACCTCACGGTCCTCGACGAGGTGGCGGCCCATCGCCCACACCGGCGGGTAGAGCCGCATCGCCTCGGTCAGGACGGCGTTGCTGTAGGGCAACCGGGTCAGATCATCGATGGTGGGACGGCGGCCGGCCAGCACCTGGTCGAGCTCGGCCTGCAGCCTCGTCAGGACCTCCTGGTTGCCGCCCAGCAGGTGAAACGTCCAGGCCAGCGCGTTGGCGGTGGTTTCGTGGCCGGCGAGTAGCAGGGTAAGCGCCTCGTCGCGGATCTGGCTGTCGCCCATCGGCGCCCCGGTGTCGGGATCTCGGGCGCTCAGCAGCAGCGACAGCAGGTCGCCACCGGTCGTACCGGCCGCGCGCCGAGCCGCGATCATGTCGTGGATGGAGCGGTCCAGCGCCGTCAGGGCCACCCGGCGACGCCGCGACGCCCGCGTCGGCAGTCGCTCCATGGTCGCGAAGCCGGGAAGCGAAGCGCGCCGCGCGGCCGGCATCGCCAGGTCCAGAGCGGTGCGGACGATCTCGACGACCTCGCTGTCGAGATCGACATCGAACAGCGTCCGGGCGACGATCGCCAACGTCATCTCGGTCATCTCGGCATGCACGTCAAGGCGTTGGCCATCCCGCCAGCCATCCGCCGTCTTCTCGGCG
Source organism: Frankia sp. R82 (assembly GCF_023716925.1). Classification (GTDB taxonomy): domain Bacteria; phylum Actinomycetota; class Actinomycetes; order Frankiales; family Frankiaceae; genus Frankia. Next base: position 22,353 of record NZ_JAMQQG010000031.1, on the reverse strand, counting down.
ACCGCGGCGAAGGTGTCCGCGTAGCCGGCGATCCGCTGTTTGTGGAACAGCGGCTGGATCAGCCGACGCTGTTGCCGGTGCACCTCTCCGGCGCTGGTGAGCAGCCCCTGGCCGAGCAGCAGCGTCAGCGGCTGCACCACCGTCCGCCGACCGCCAGGCCCCTGCCGCACGGATCCCTTGGCATAGGCCCGGTGTCCACTGACCAGAGCATCCGCGATCGCGGCCGGATCGGTGACCAGGTAGGCCGACACCGGCCAGCTCGCCACCCGCGCCACCGGACCGTGCTCACGGCCCAGCTCGGTGAGCCGGCCGAGCGGATCGGCTCGCAGTCGCCGGATCGCCTCCACCGGCCCGACGGCCGGGCCCGGAGTCTGGCCACCCGCGCCGCCACGGGCCGGCAGGCGGGCGGGCCGGCGGGCCGGCAACGACGAGATGGTGGCGGACGGAGGCTGGGAGTCTCGACTCATCGGAGTTCCTTCCACACGAGAGGCGGAACGGACGGGCACGCCGCGACGATGACGGGTGGCGTGCCCGCTGGGAGATGTGCTTTACGGGAGAAGGACGACCAGGGCGACGAGCAGCCCGATCTTCGCGGCAAGGGCAAGGTCGGCCAGCCGACCGGCAGGATGGGGCAGACCGACCGCGGTCAGCACAGCGACGGCGGCACGACGAACCGCCGGCCACATGAGAACGGCCAGACTCACGCCGCACCCGGCGACAGCCAGCCGAACCGCTCCCGGGCCGGCGGCGAGCGCACCGGTGATCACCGCCGCCACCAGGAGGGCGAACGCCTTCACCGCCGCGAACGCCGTGAGTGTCCGGCGGCATCGGAGCAACACGATGGTCACGGTCGCGCTGACGGCCACCATGACCAGGGCCGTCAGCGGGGTCAGCGGCCGGAGTTCGACCTCGGTCAGGCGCACGACGTGCAGCTGCGGCATCGGCTGGCGGAGGTGCGCCGTCGCGATCACAACGACGGTCACCACCGCGACCACTGCCTGTGTTCCGCGCAGAACCACCACGGCGGCGGCCACCATGAGCAGCCGCTGCAGACGAGGGCGACTCGGTCCGGCCCCGGCGTCGGGCCTGCCGACGCCGGCACGGGAGGTCGGGGCCGGGTCGCCCTGCGATGAGGTGGCCGGTGGGGTACCGGAGATCACCATGTTCGCCTCTCCTGCGTTCTCAGCCATCGCGTCCCGCCGGGGCGGTTACACGGACCCGCTGGGCACCATGGCCGATCGTGGTGAGCACGGACGCGCTGGACGCGGACGCGCAGCCCGAACCGAACCGAACCATCGCGGTTTTGAGCGCGGCGCCGGAGGCAGACAGCGTGACCTGCAGGCCACCGGGAACCGGCCGGACGGCGTCAACGTGGATCGGAAAGGGCGGTGCTCCCGGCAGCACCCCCACGCGCCGTACCCGTCCCGTGGCGTCAACCGCCGTGAGCGGTCCGGACAGCCGGGGGGGCACAGCGGCGAGCAGCGGCCCGCGGGAATCGGGTCGGAACGTGGTTCTGATGGTGACCGAGCCGACCGTGATCGCGGTCGGAGACGGCCGGCCGACCAGTCCGGACAGGGGCGGCAGACGAAGATCGTGGAAGGTCACCGCAAGGCCGGCCAGGCTGCTGGCGCCCCGGACGCCGTCGGCCGTCATCGTCACCGTCCCGACATGGCCGGTGGCGATCTGGGTCAGGAACGGGAAGCCGTGGATGTGTACCGCCCGGGCGCCGGTCAGGGCTCCCAGGCAGGCCAGCCGCCCGGTCATGCGGCGCTCGACCACGCCGACCAGCAGCCGATCGGCCACCGACAGGACAAGGAGAAGGACCACGAGAATGCCCGCCAGCCACCACCACCGAGGCCGCCGTCGCCGGCCTTCCCACGCCGCAGCACCAGGTCGGCGGTTGTCAGATCGCATGGCGCGCCGATCGGATCGGCCGGCCGATCATGCCGAGCAGGCCCACGTGATCGCACCGGCGAGGGTCCGACCGGCCGCAGTCCGCGCCACGAACGTCACGTCGCCGCCGGTGTCGGTGACCTGCGCGGTCGCCGGGACGGCACTCACCCGGTCGTTCGTGCCCGGCCCGGTCACCGTCACGGTGACCGCGGCCCGATAGGTCCCCGGCCCGTGATAGCCGGCAACCCGTACCAGGTCGGAGACCGAATAGCCGTGCACCACGCCCTCGGCCGAGGCGACGTAGCGGGCACCCGCCGTCTGACAGGTCACCGCCGTGTCGACGTGGCCCGAGATCGCTACCGGAGAGGTGATGGCGACGGTCAGGGACCCAGGCCCTCCGGGCCCTTGTCCGACGGCCTCGGCGGATGCCTCGGCGACGGCCGAGGCTGACGCCGGGGGCGGCAGCGACGATGAGGACGGCAGGGTCGATGAGGACGGCAGGGTCGATGGGTTTGCAGTGGTTGTCGGCGCGGCAGCCGTCGGCGCGGCGCCGACCTGGCAGGCCGTGAGACCGAGCAGCACCATGCCGATCGTGGCAGCCGCCGCCAGTACCCCGCGCAGTGATACCGGCGCAATCGTCGGATATGTGGGCTGACTCATGAGAACGGGGTACCTGCCTCGGGAGGTGGGAGATGGTCGGGACGCCCGCCGGGAGTCGACCGGCAGCTGTGGACCAACAACACCAACCCGGCATGTGAGCTGTTTCCGCGGCGGATGTGAGACGCGTTCGAATCCGGCCCGACAGGTCCGGGCGGCGAACGGAACCTGTGCCAGGCGAGCGTGACCGGCCAGGCTTCCGGCGCTCTGATCGGCGCGTCCCGCACGGCGTCCTCGACCGAGGACACCTCCGCGAGATTCTTTCGGGCCGTCTTTCAGGCGGTGGTTACCGCGCCCGGAGGTCGGTGGACCGGACTGGTGTGGATGGTCACGGCGGACAGCCGGCGCAGGTGACGCAGCAGGTGGGCCTCCGCGGCATGCGCGACATCGTGGGCGGCGACCAGGGTCAGGCCCGCGTCCACCATGACGTCGGCCTCGGCCCGCAGGGTGTGGCCGATCCAGCGCACCCGCAGCTCGCGGACCGCCTCGATCCCCGGAGTGTGTAACAGGGTGCGGGTGGCCTCGGCGACGATTTCCGGATCGACGGCGTCCATCAGCCGCGCCCCGACCGCTCGGGCGGCCGAACGCAGCACCCCGAGGATCGCCACAGTGATCACCAGGCCGATCGCCGGGTCCGCCCAACCCCGGCCGACGGCCACCCCGGCGGCGCCGAGCAGCACCGCGAGGCTGGTGAACCCGTCGGTGCGGGCGTGCAGCCCGTCGGCGACCAGCGCCGCCGATCCGATCCGCCGGCCCACCTCGATCCGGTAGCGGGCCACGATCTCGTTGCCGACGAACCCGACGAGCCCGGCGGCGGCCACCGCGCCGAGCTGGTCGATGTGCCGGGGATGCAGCAGCCGCTCGATCGCCGCCCAGGCCGCGACCGCACTCGACAGCGTGATCATCGCCAGGACCGCGAGGCCGGCCAGATCCTCCGCCCGTCCGTAGCCGTAGGTGAACCGGTTGGTCGCCGGGCGGCGGGCCACCGTGAACGCGATCAGCAGCGGCACCGCCGTCAGCGCGTCGGCGACGTTGTGCAGCGTGTCGCCGAGCAGCGCCACCGATCCCGACAGCACCACCACGACCGCCTGGACGACCGCGGTCACCGCCAGACCACCGAAGCTGATCAGCAGCGCCCGTCGCCCGGCCGCGTCCGCCTCCAGCGCATCGTCGATCTGGTCGGCACTGTCGTGACGGTGTCCCCCGACCAGCTCGGAGAGCCCGTGGCGCAGCCGCGACCACCCTCGGGCCGACCCGTCCGAACGGGAACGGCCGTGATCGTGGCCGCCGTGATCGTGGCCGCCGTGATCGTGGCCGCCGTGATCGTGGCCGCCGTGATCGTGGCCGCCGTGATCGTGGCCGTGCGCATGCCCGTGGCGATGAGCGGCTCCCATGGCCTGAAACCGTAACCCAAAATGATCAATGCGGCATGATCGCAGTTGCCAGGTTGTCGCACCTGTGTGTCACGCTGCGCGGCGTAGGATTCGACTGTGTCGACGACACGGGTCAACGCCGAGGCGACGAGCAGCCGGATGATGCTGATGCACATGCCATCCGGCCTCTTGCGCGCGTCCTGACAGACCACCGATGAGGCCCCGGCGGAGCCTCCTCGGGCGGGGCTGCGGCGGGGCGGGAGGATCCGAAACCGATGGGTCGCTACTTCGTGACGACGGCCATCCCGTACGTCAACGGCAAGCCGCACGTGGGGCACGCGCTGGAACTCGTCGAGACCGATGCCTACGCCCGGCACCTGCGGGCGCGCGGCGAGGAGGTCCGGCTGCAGACCGGCACCGACGACAACGCGCTGAAGAACGTCCAGAGTGCCGAGGCGGAGGGGATCACCCCGGTCGAGTACGTCGAACGGGTCGCCGCCCGGTTCATCTCCCTGCGCGAGCCGCTGAACCTGTCCTTCGACGACTTCATCAAGACCAGCACCGACCCCCGGCACCGTCCCGGGGTGGAGAAGCTGTGGGCGGCCTGCGCCGAGTCCGGCGACTTCTACCGCAAGAGCTACGCGGGCCTGTACTGCGTCGGCTGCGAGCAGTTCTACGGCGAGGACGAGCTGATCGACGGGCGCTGCCCGGAGCACGGCACCGTCCCGGACCTGGTCGAGGAGAGCAACTGGTTCTTCCGGCTCAGCCGCTACGCCGACCAGCTGCACGAGCTCATCTCCACCGACCGGCTGCGGATCGAGCCGGCCACCCGCAAGCGTGAGGTGCTGTCGTTCATCGAGGCGGGGTTGGAGGACTTCAGCGCCTCGCGGAGCATGACCCGGGCGCGCGGCTGGGGCATCCCCGTGCCCGGTGACCCGGACCAGGTCATCTACGTCTGGTTCGACGCGCTCGGCAACTACATCACCGCCCCCGGCTACGGCACGGACGACGCGAGCTTCGACCGCTGGTGGACAGGCAGTGACGCGCGGGTGCACGTCATCGGCAAGGGCATCATCCGCTTCCACGCCGTCTACTGGCCGGCGATGCTGCTCTCCGCCGGGGTGCGGCTGCCGGACACCATCTTCGTCCACGAATACCTGACCGCCGACGGCATGAAGATCTCCAAGTCGGCCGGCAACGCCGAGGACCCCTCCGACATCGTCGCCGCGTTCGGCTCCGAGGCACTGCGCTGGTGGATGCTGCGCGACGTGGCCCGTGGCGGCGACACCGATTACACCACCGAGCGCCTGGTCGTCCGGGCCAACGAGGACCTCGCCAACAACATCGGAAACCTGGTGAACCGCACGGTGTCGATGGTCCGGCGCTACCGGGACGGGGTGATCCCGCCGGTCGCCGCCGACAACCCGGACGCCGCCGCGCTGCGCAGGGCCCGCGCGGACGCTCCCGCCGCGATCGACGCCGCCTTCACCGCATTCGACTACCGCCGGGCCGCCGAGACGATCACGGCGATCGGCGACGAGGGCAACCGTTACGTCGAGGCCACCCGCCCCTGGGAGCTCGCCAAGGCCGAACGCAAACAGGATGCGGCCCCCGCAGCCCTCGACGCAGTCCTCGCGGAACTGATCGCCACCTGCCGGGAGATCGCGACACACCTGACCCCGTTCCTGCCGGCGGCGGCCCCGCGGATCGTCGCCCAGTGCGGCGACGGCGGCGACCAGGTGGCCGAACCCACGCCGATCTTCCCCCGCCTGGAGCTTCCGAAGGCCTGACCTCGGCCTCGGCGCCGTACCTGCCGGGCCACCCGCGCCGGCCTGGCAGGTACGGCAGGTACGGCGCGGGTGACAGCGTCGCGGGCTACGGCGGGGTCGGGCGGAACCGGCGCAGCCGCAGGCTGTTGGTCACGACGAACACCGAGCTGAACGCCATCGCGGCGCCGGCGATCATCGGGTTGAGCAGGCCGGCGGCGGCAAGCGGCAGGGCCGCGACGTTGTAGCCGAACGCCCAGAGCAGGTTGCCCCGGATCGTGCGCAGCGTGGCCCGCGACAGCCGGATCGCGTCGGCCATCAGCCGCGGATCACCATGCACCAGGGTCAGGTCGGAGGCCTCGATCGCCGCGTCCGTCCCGCCGCCCATGGCGATGCCGAGATCCGCCTGGGCGAGTGCGGCCGCGTCGTTCACCCCGTCACCGACCATCGCGACGGTGTGGCCGTCCTGCTGCAGCTGGCGCACCGCGGCGACCTTCTCCTCGGGCAGCACCTCGGCGATCACCTCGCCGGCGGCGATGCCGACCTCGGTGGCCACGGCCCGCGCGACGACGGACGAGTCGCCGGTCAGCAGGATCGGCCGCAGCCCCAGCCGGCGCAGGTCGGCGACCGCGGCGGCAGCGGTGGGCCGCACGGTGTCGGCAACACTGATCAGCCCGCGGGGCTGCCCCGCCCAGCCGACGACGACGGCGGTGCGGCCCAGTTCCCGCTCCCCCGCCAGGACTTCGGCCAGGGCGGCCGGCAGGTCGCCGAACAGGCTGTCCCGCCCGACGACCACCCGATGATCCTCGACGACGGCCCGCACGCCGAGGCCCGCGTCCCCGGCGAACTCGGTGGCCGGCGGCAGTACACCGTCGGCCTGCGCGGCCCGCGCGGCCTGCGCGATCGCCCGGCCGATCGGATGCTCGCTGCCGTCCTCCGCGGCTCCGGCGATGCGCAGCACGTCGGCGGCGTCCTCGCCGGGCGCCGGATGGACGGCGGTGACCCGCATCCGGCCGCTGGTGAGCGTCCCGGTCTTGTCCAGCAGCACGACCTGGATCCGACGGGTGGACTCGAGCACCTCCGGTCCCCGGATGACGATGCCCAGCTGCGCGCCGCGCCCGGTGCCGACCAGCAGCGCGGTCGGTGTGGCCAGCCCCAGCGCACACGGGCAGGCGATGATCAGGACAGCCACGGCGGCGGTGAACGCGTCCGTCGTCGACGCACCGGCGACCAGCCAGGCGACCAGGGTGATCGCCGAGGCGGCGAGCACCAGCGGGACGAACACGGCCGAGACCCGGTCCGCGAGCCGCTGCACCTTCGCCTTGCCGGTCTGCGCCTGCTCGACCAGCTGCGCGATCCGCGCGAGCTGGGTGTCGGCGCCGATCCGGGTGGCCCGCACGACCAGCCGGCCGCCGGCGTTCACCGTCGCGCCGACCACGGCGTCGGTGGGCCCGACCTCGACCGGGACCGACTCTCCGGTGACCATGCTCGCGTCGACCGCGGACCGGCCCTCGATCACGACCCCGTCCGTGGCGATCTTCTCGCCGGGCCGAACGACGAACTCCTCGCCGATGCTCAGCTCCTCGATCGGCACCCGGATCTCGACGAACGCGCCGTCGGGGCGAGCCGCCACCGCCGACGCCGCCATCGCCACCGCCGACGCCGCCCGTGCCGGAGCCGAGGCCGGCGGCGAACCGTCTGCTCGCCGGCGGACGGTCACGTCCTGGGCCCCCAGATGCAGCAGGGCCCGCAGAGCTGCTCCGGAGCGACGCCGGGCCCGCAGTTCCAGGAACCGTCCAGCCAGCAGGAAGACCGGGACGCCGGCGGCGACCTCCAGATAGATCTGCGCGTTGTCCGAGCCTCCCGCGCCCCCGCCAGTCGAGGACATCCCCGGCATGTCTGCCATGCCGGACGTACCACCCAGGCCAGGCAGGTCGGCGGACGACGGATGCGTGCCGACGTCGCCGAACCCGCCGGTGAGGGAGAACCCGTGACGCATCCCCGGATCGCCGGCACCGCCGAAGACCAGCGCGTAGAGCGACCAGAGGAAGGCGGCGAGCGTACCGAGGGAGACCAGGGTGTCCATGGTCGCCGCGCCGTGCCGGGCGCCCCGGGCCGCCGCCGCATGGAACGGCCACGCCCCCCAGGTCACCACCGGCGCGGTCAGCATCAGGCTGACCCACTGCCAGTAGTCGAACTGCCAGCCGGGCACCATCGCAAGTACGATCACCGGCGCGGCCAGCACCGCCGAGACGATCAGGCGCCGTCGCATCAGTCGCAGGTCGGCACCCCCGGCCTCCGCCTCGAGTTCAACGAACCCACCGGGCTCGACGGGCTCGGCGGGCTCGACGGCGCGGCCCCATCCGGCGCAGGGGGCTCCGGAGGGCCCGATCGGCGGCCCGGCCGACGGGACGCCGGATGGCGTGACCGGCCGGGACACCGGCGAGGTTTCCGGCAAGGTTGCCGACGACCCGGGTGGTGCGGCCGGTACAGCGGTGGCGAAACCGGCGCCATGGGCTGCCGCACCGCGGGTCCGAAGGGGCAGGCTCGCCGTGTAGCCGGCGGCCCGCACGGTCGCGATCAGGTCGTCGACGGACACCTCGACACCGGCCGGCTGGCCGGGAGCGTCTCGGATGATGGTCGCCTTCTCGGTCGCATAGTTGACCGTGGCGCTGATCCCGTCCAGCCGGTTGAGCTTGCGTTCCACCCGCGCCGCGCAGGACGAGCAGGTCATCCCGCCGATCGCGAGCTCCACCCGGTCCGGGTGCGTGGAGTCGGTACCGGGCACGCTCAGGCGCGCCCGACGAGCTCGAACCCGGCCTCCGAGATCGCGGCACGGACGTCACCCTCGGCCAGCTCCTGCTCGCTGACCACCGTGACCCGACCGTCAGCCAGATCGACCGTGATGGTCGAGACCGTGGGGAGCCGCTCCAGCTCCTCGGTCACCGACTGGACGCAGTGTCCACAGTTCATTCCGGTCACGGTGTAGGCAGTGGTGGTCATCAGCGACCCTCATCCCTTGGACGGTCTTCGGTCAGCGGGCTCCGCCGACGGCGTCGCCGGCATGCCGGGCGGGTACGTCCGGCATGCCGAAAGTACCCCTCCCCCGTATCGTCCACCACTACCCCCGGGGGGTACCGGTACCGAAGCGACGGATGTCACGGCCACATCACGGACCGGACCGGAGCAAACCCGAACGCACCGCCCACCCCCGGCCGCACCCACCCCCAGCCATGGCACCTGACGCCACCTGCACCGATGACCCGCCAGCACGGCAGGAGACCGGACCGCGACCATGAGCATCACCACCATGGCCGCCACCGCCACATCGACAGTTCCTTTCGACGGGGCACTGTCGTCCGATTAGCCGTAAAAGTACCGATTCATTGACGTGACGCACGCATCCCACGATGTGGCCACGCTGGTGCCGAGTGGTGGGATGCGCGATCGCGTGACCGCATGGCCGAGCGTGGGGGCGCGTCGCGACGCGGCGACGCGACGGCACAGCGACACGGTGACGCGGCGACGCCGGGATCAGCGGCGGGCCTGCAGCCCCCGGGCCACCTCGACCGCCCAGTAGGTCAGGATGATGTCGGCGCCGGCGCGGGCGATGCCGGTGAGCGTCTCGGCAATCATGCGGTCCCGGTCGATCCAGCCGGCGGCGGCGGCCGCCTCGATCATCGCGTACTCCCCGGAGACCTGGTAGGCGGCGACCGGCACGTTCACCGCGTCCGCCACCGCGCGCAGGATGTCCAGGTAGGCCAGCGCCGGTTTGACCATCACCGCGTCCGCGCCCTCGGCGAGGTCGAGCGCCACCTCCTGCAGGGCCTCGCCGACCGAGCGGGCCGGGTCCTGCTGGTAGCCAGCGCGGTCGCCGAACTGCGGCGCGCACTGCGCGGCCTCGCGGAACGGGCCGTAGAACGCCGAGGCGTACTTGGCCGAGTAGGCCAGGATCGGCAGCTGGGTAAAGCCCTCGCCGTCCAGGGCGGCCCGGATCGCGGCGACCTGGCCGTCCATCATGCCGCTCGGCGCGACCACCTCCGCCCCGGCGCGGGCCTGGGCGACGGCGATCGAGGCGTAGCGCTCGAGCGTGGCATCGTTGTCGACCTCACCGTCGACGGTCAGCAGCCCGCAGTGCCCGTGGTCGGTGTACTCGTCCAGGCAGAGGTCGCTCATCAGCACGACATCACCGCCGACCTCGGTGGCGAGGTCGGCCAGAGCCAGCTGGACGATCCCGTTCGGATCATCGGCAGCCGAACCACGCGCGTCCTTGTGCGCCGGCACACCGAACAGGATCAGGCCGCCGACCCCGGCCTCGGCCGCTTCCACCGCGGCCTCGCGCAGCGAGGAGCGGCTGTGCTGGACGACCCCGGGCATCGAGGAGATCGGGACGGGCCCGTCCACTCCCTCCCGGACGAACATCGGCAGCACCAGGTCGGCGGGGTGCATCCGGACGTCGGCGACCAGCCTGCGCAGCGCGGGCGTCCGGCGCAGCCGACGTGGCCGCACCTGCGGCCCCGGACCGGGCCCCGGAGCCGGACCCGGACCACCGATCCGACTCACCGTCGCGCGCCGCGCCGCGGCTTGGGCAGCCGGGCCGCGAGTGGGCCGATCTTGCCAAGCTCCTCGCGGTGCTCGGCGGCAAACTCCGCCAGCGCGCCGACGAGTGCCGGGATCGACGCCTCCGGCGCCTCGACGTCCACCCGCAGACCGAGTTCGGCCGCGGTCGCCGCGGTGGCCGGGCCGATCACGGCGATCACCGTCGTCTCGTGCGGTTTACCCGCGATCCCGACCAGGTTGCGCACGGTGGAGGACGAGGTGAACACGACGGCGTCCACCCGGCCGCCCTTGAGCGCCTCCCGGATCGGGGCCGGCGGCGGCGCGGCCCGGACCGTCCGGTAGGCGGTGACGTCGTCGACCTGCCAGCCACGTTCCTTCAGGCCCGCGACGAGGGTCTCGGTCGCGATGTCGGCCCGGGGCAGCAGCACCCGGTCGAGCAGGTCCAGCGACTCGTCGAAGTCCGGCCAGTCCTCGAGCAGGCCCTCGCTGGACTGCTGGCCGGCGGGAACGAGGTCCGGACGGATACCGAACGCCCGCAGTGCGTCCGCCGTGGCCTCGCCGATCGCGGCCACCTTGACGCCGGCGAACGCCCGGGCGTCCAGGCTGCGTTCTTCGATCTTCTCCTGGACGGCGCGCACGGCGTTGACCGAGGTGAAGGCGACCCACTGGTAGCGGCCGGACACCAGACCGGTGATCGCCCGCTCCATCGGCGCGGCGGTGCGCGGCGGTTCCACCGCGATCGTCGGCACCTCCAGCGGGCTCGCACCGTGCGAGCGCAGCAGGTCGGACAGGGTCGCCGCCTGCTCCTTGGTACGGGGGACGAGCACCGTCCAACCGAACAGGGCGCGGGTCTCCCACCAGGACAGCTTCGAACGGGTGGCGACCACCGGGCCCACCGAGATGACGACCTGGGTGATGGGCACCTGGGTGGCACCCAGCAACGGCGCGACGTCGGCCTCCAACCGATCCAGCGTGGACGTGACGGTGCGCTGGTCGGTGGTGGTGCCGTCGACGGTGACGGCGACCGGGGTGTCCCCGGGCCGGCCGTGTTCCACCAGGGCGGCCACGACCTTGCCGGTCTCGGTCGGCGCCGCGGTGATGACGAGGGTCCCCGGGGCCTGGGCCAGTGCGCCCCAGTCGAGGTCACCGGGGGCGGGCGGCGGCGCCCCGAAGCCACCGAAACCGCCGCCGCCCAGGCCCAGGGGCGAGCCGAAGCCACCACCGAGGCCCGAGCCGAGCCCGCTGCCGAGGCCGGTCATCGGCCGGGCGCCGAGGCGGCCGAAGCCGGGCGCGGTCAGGGGGCCGACCGGGTCCCCGTTGCCGAACGGCGACGGTGCGGGCAGCGTGCCCGAGGAGGAGAAGACACCCGACGTGCTGGCGAACGTGATCGGCGAGCCGGGCGCGACGCCGGCGTAGGTGGCGACCGCCGCACCGGTGAGGATGCCGGGCACCACCCGGTAGGGGATGCGTGCCTTCGCCAGCGCCTGGGCGTCGGCGGCACCGATCCGGGTCAGCCAGGGATCGGAGGCGTAGAGACGGACCACCCGGTCACCGGCGCGGGCGCGGCTGACCACGGCGGCCGTCGCTGCCTCGGCGTCCCGGATCGGTTTCGATGCCTCAAGATCGCCGATCCGCAGGACCTCGGCGGAGAGGTTCTCCAGCACGGCGGGCGCGACCTCGGGATCGGCAACGACGAGATCGGCCGCCGCCAGGGTCTCGACCGCCAGGACGGTCAACAGCCCCGGGTCGCGGGGACCGGCGCCGACCAGTGCGACCGGCGAGACAGGCTTCTTCGTGCGTCGGGTGGCCATGCTCAGCTAGTTCCCATCAGCGAGTGTGCTCCGGCGGACAGCAGGTCGTCCGCGAGGCGCTGCCCGAGCGCCTCCGGGTCGACGGCGGACCCGGTCACGTCACGCCGGAGGACCGTGCTGCCATCCGGCGCGGCGACGACCGCCCGCAGGCGGAGTCCACCCGCGGGGGACGCATCACCGGCACCCGCCACAGGCACCGGCTCCACCACTGCCAGGGCGCCGACCGGGGCGGTGCAGCCGGCCTCGATCGCGGCGAGAAACGCACGTTCGGCCCGCACCGCGATGGACGACGATGCGTCATCGAGCACAAACCGTAGCAGCTCGGCGAGGGCACCATCGACGGGCTGACCATGATCTGGCCACGTTTGGCCACCGGTCCATCCCGCAGCTGGGCGATGCGCCGCTGGCGCGCCCGGGACGCCCTGGTCCGCTCCCTTACGTTCGGTGACATCCACGCCGACCAGTGCACGCCCTGGACCGGCCACCGCGAGCCCACGTCCACCACCGCATTCGATGGCGAGCGCACCCTGGCCCGGAGACGGCAGCATCACCTCCGGCTCGATGATCTCGGTGACCGCGTCGAGCCGGTCCAGGCGGGCGAGCCCGGCGTAGGCGAGGACGACCGCGTCCACCTCGCCGTCGATGGCCTTCTTGATCCGGGTGTCGACGTTCCCGCGGATCGGGACGATCTCCAGATCAAGCCCCAGCGCCCGCAGTTGCGCGGCGCGGCGCGGCGCGCCGGTCGCCACCCGGGCCCCTGGCCCGAGTTCCCGCAGCCGCCGGCCGCTCGGCGAGACCAGCACGTCCCTGGTGTCCTCCCGCAGCGGAACGGCAGCCAACACCAGGCCAGGCGGGGTCGCGGTCGGCAGGTCCTTCAACGAGTGCACGGCCAGATCGATCCGATCCGCCAGCAACGCGTCCCGCAGCGCGCTGACGAACACGCCGGTCCCACCGATCTGGCTGATCTCCGCGGACGAGCGATCGCCGGCGGTGACGATCGGGACCAGGTCGACCGCGCAGCCGACCTGCTCGCGGAGCTGGTCGGCGATCATCCCGGACTGGGCCATCGCCAGCGCCGAACGGCGGGTGCCCAGCCGCAGGCGACGACCGGCGAAGTGCGCCCGCAGTGCGGCGTGCCGCCCCGCGGGTTCGACGTCGGTGCTGGTCGGGTCGATCGCCGTCACGAATGCTCCACAAGATCAAGATCGGGCGCGGACACCACGGCGGGTACCTCGCGCGGCAGGTCGAACAGTTCCCGCAGCGCCTCCGCGTAGGAGTCGCCGCCGGGTGCGCCGGCCAGCTGCTGGACCCGCACGGTCGGGGCGTGCAGCAGCTTGTCCACGACGCGGCGGACCGCTCCTTCCACCTGTTCCCACTCCCGACTGTCCAGGTCAGGCAGGCGGGTGCGCAACCGGGCGAGTTCCGCGCCGACCACCGAGTCGGCGTGCGCCCGCAGCGCCACCACGGTCGGCGCGACCCGCTCGGCGCGGCGTCGGTCGAGGAACCCCGCGACCTCGGCCGCGACCAGTCCGCGGACGGCCTCGACGTCGTGTGTGACCTGCGCACCGTCCAGCGCGACCCGCAGGGTCTCGATGTCGATGAGGCTCACCCCGGACAGTTCGCGCACACCCGGGTCGATGTCGTGCGGCAGCGCCAGGTCCAGGAAAACCAGGGGACGCCCGCCGCGGCCGGCGAGCCCGGCGGCAGCCATGTCCTGGTCGACGACCAGACCTGCGGCACCGGTGGAGGAAATCACCAGATCCGCCAGCATGATCTCGTGCGGCAGATCCGACAGGCTCACGACCCGGCCGCCGTGCAGCTGCGCGACCCGGTCGGCCCGGGCCGCCGTGCGGTTTGCGATCACGATGTCCGAGGCTCCGGCGCGGCGCGCCGTCTGCGCCGCCAGCGACCCGACCGCGCCCGCGCCGATGAGCAGCACCCGCGCACCGGCCAACGGCGGCTCCGACGGCTCCGACGGCTCCGACGGATCGGGCACCGAGACGTCGGCGCCCGCATGGACCGGGCCCGCGTCATGGCCCGGGCCCGAGGCGGTCACTCGTGGCGCGGCAACGGGGACGGCCGGCGTCTCTCCCAGCACCCCGAGGCTCACCGCGGCCAGCTGGATGCCCACCGCCACGATCGATGCCCCGGCAGCATCGATCGACGTCTCGGAATGGGCCCGCTTGCCGACCCGCAGAGCCGCCTGGAACAGCCCCGACAGCGCACCGCCGGCGCCCCCCGCGTCCTGGGCGGCCCGGAACGCGCCCCGCACCTGCCCGAGGATCTGGGACTCCCCGACCAGCATGGAATCCAGCCCGCAGACGACGGAGAACAGGTGCCCGACCGCCCGTGCGTCATGATGGACGTACAGGTGCGCGGCCAGATCGGCAAGATCGATCCCACAGATCCGACTCAGCTGGTCGGAGATGTCGGCGACGCCGCCGTGAAAGGTCTCGACGTCCGCGTAGAACTCGGTGCGGTTGCAGGTGGACAGTACGACCGCTTCGGTGACGTGAGCCGCCGCCGTCAGGTCGTGTAGCACCTTCGGCGCGTCGGCGGGAGACACCGATGCCTGTTCCAGCAGCGATGTCGGCGCGGTGCGGTGGTTGAGCCCGACGACCAGCAGGCTCATGCCCCCTCACCGCCAGCGGGTCCCAGGGTCGTTCCCGAGGTCCGCGGCAGGGCTCGACCCGGAAACTGACCGCGTGCCATCGGCGGTCCGCCCGGGCGGACCGTGAACACCGGCGCTGCGCACGCCCCCTCGCCGGGCGAAGTCGACGGGACCGTCCGCCCCCGCCTCAGCGATCCGACCTCATGCACGACCTGCGCCGGCCGCACCTGTCCGGCTTGACGAGTCACCCGCACGACCCCATCCGTCTCGCCTCTCACCCTGTCCGGCCGGGAGCTCACTGCGCCCGCTTCTGTGGTCGCGGCCTCGTCCTTTGGCACGCGAGCCGGCCCGGACCCGGTCAGCTCCGGCAGCGCGTTGCCCTGCCTGGCATGACCTGCAGCGAGCGGTTCCACCGCGGACTCCGTCCGCGGATGCACCTCGCTGGCTGGCTCGGCCGGCGCCTGCGCGCCACGGTCGTCCTCGAACGCGGCACGCGCAATGATCGTTGTGCCAGGCTCCGCGGAGGTGTCGGGCTGTGCTGTCCGCGCGGGCTGCGCGGAACCAGGCGGCCCGTTGTCAGCGGACCCCATCGGCCGCTTGCGCGCCTCGTGAAACGACAGGATCTGCAGCTCCACGGCGAGGTCGACCTTACGCACGTCCACCCCCTCCGGCACCATCAACACCGTAGGGGCAAAGTTGAGGATGCTCGTGACCCCCATGGCCACCAGCCGATCACACACCCGTTGTGCCGCAGCCGCCGGAGTGCAGATCACCCCGATCGTGACGGCACACTCGACGATCACCTGCTCCAGCTCGTCGACGGGACGGACGACCACCTCGCCGACCCGCTCGCCGACCCGGTCGGGATCCGCGTCGACCAGAGCCACGATACGGAACCCCCGGGCATGAAACCCCCCGTAACCGGCAAGGGCATGGCCGAGATTGCCCACCCCGACAAGGACAACGGAGCGGTCTTCGGTGAGGCCGAGACGCGTGGCGATGCAGTCCAGCAGGACGTCCACCTCGTAGCCCACCCCACGAGTGCCGTAGGAGCCGAGGTACGACAGGTCCTTGCGCACTTTCGCGGAGGTCACACCAGTGGCGGCGGCCACCGTGTCGGAGGACACGGTATGCACGCCGCTGTCCGCCAAGGCCGTCAGTACGCGGAGGTAGAGCGGGAGCCGGGCCACCGTCGCCTCTGGCACCGAAGATCTGCCGGCAGTCGATTCACTGCGCGAACGTCGCCTGATCACCGCTGGGCGACGCCGTGGCTGGCTCATCCGCGGCTCCGATCTGTGGGCACGCGTCCATCGCTGCGCGGGCGGGAGATCCCGTCGGAAGCCGCGGGCCCATATCCGTGGCCTTGCCGATCCCCACTGGGGGTGCGGCACCACAAGTCAGATGTCGTCGGGCAGTGTACGACTTCGTGAAGGGATTCACGAAGTGCACGAAAGAGCTCTGGACATGAATCAGTGACGACCCGTGGAGCGGATCGACCATCGGCTGCCGGTCAGAGCCCGACGCAGCCGCTCCTCCTCGACGCGCCAGTAGCCATGCTCCCGGCCGTCGACCAGGGTGACCGGCACCCGGTCGCCGTACTCGTCGGCCAGCCGGGCATCGGAATCAACGTCGACCTCACGCCAACCGACCCGCTCCTGACCTGCCACGCGAATGATCGCATCGCGCGCGGTGTCACACAGGTGGCAACCCACCCGGGTCAGCAGCGTGATGCGTGCCTCGCCGTCCGGTTCAGCGAATCCTGGCCCGTCGGGGTTCATGTCCCCGATGGTAAGTCGGTGTTGCCGCTGGGGTCGCTGGTCAGCAGTGGCCGGATGGGACGCGGATCGAATCTCCGGCAGCCATCTGTGCGCCGTGCGGCTACACTCAGCTACCTGAGTCCTTGTCCACCGAGGCATCGCGGCCGTCCTGGCGCGACCGAACCTCCGGAGTCCGGACTGTGACCGACTGCACGTTCGCCAACGTCGCCACCGGCCCGGCCAGCGCGCGGCGAGGCCGGGACGTGAGACCGGCGCTCATCGTGCTTCCCGCGTCCGGCTCGCCGGCCGCCCGCGTCGCCCCTGGCCGGCTCCGCCGGTGGGTGCTGGCCGCATCGATCGCGGCCACCGGCCCATCCGCCTCGATTGACGCGCCCGCAGACCGCACCACAAACGGTTCAGGCAGCACCGCGCGTGCTCGACGCTCCGAGGACACCGCCTCGACCCCGCTGACCGACCCGGAACCCGAACCTGCTTCGGAGCCAGGCTCCGGGGAGCCGACCGAACGGGAATGGGCGGCACTGGTCGCCCGAGCCAGCCAGGGTGACAGCGAAGCCTTCGGCGCGCTGTACGACCACTATGCCGATCTGGTTTTCCGCTATGCGCTCTACCACGTGGGCGGCGATCCTGCGGCAGCCGAAGATGTCGTGAGCGAAACGTTCCTCCGGGCTCTGCGCATGATCGGGGCCTTCACCTGGCAGGGACGCGACATCGGCGCTTGGTTCATCACCATCGCCCGCAATCTGATGGTTGACCAGGCCCGCTCCGCGCGCCGCCGCTTCGAGATCCCGACCGCGGACATACTTGCCGCCTCCGACCGGAGCCTGGGACAGGTCACACCCGGCCCCGAGGAGCTGATCGTCACAGGCCTGACACAGCAGGAGCTGTTGGACGCAATCCGCCGTCTGCGCCCGGACCAACGCGAGTGCATCGCCCTCCGCTTCCTCGAGGAGCTGTCCGTACGAGAAACCGCTCTTGCGATGGGCCGCAACGAGGGCGCCGTCCGGGCGCTCCAGCTACGCGCGGTACGCACGCTGGCACGTTCCCTGCCGTCGCACGGATCGGCCTGAGGCCTGATTGCGTCAGACGGGGCACCGATCCATAGAACTATCCGACGAATCACGGATCTGGTGCGCGCATTGTTGTGGCAGTAGCACCTTTGCGCCACCGGATCTTCGCCTGTAGCAGTCGCCTGACAGGATCGCGCCGTAGTCTGACGACAGGTCGATGAGCCGAGGCGTGCGCGTCGACTCACCGAGACACCGGCAGCAGGCCAACAGCAGGCCCACGCCGTCCGGCGGAGCGCGGCAGGGCCGATCCCACTGGTTCCACCGCCGACTGCATGGAGATGACAGATGAGGGTGCGACGCAGAGGTGTGGCCGAGATCAGGCAGGCGGCCGAGGCAGCGGCGATCGCCGCGTTGAAGGTCGCCGCGGAAGAAGTTCCCCGCCCACCGTTCGACGAGTCCACAGCTGCCTTCTTCGATGTGGACAACACGGTGATGGCCGGGGCGTCGATCTTCTACTTCGCGCGTGGGCTGGCCGCTCGAGACTTCTTCGACTCTCGCGACCTCCTTCGCTTCGGGCTGCAGCACCTGACCTACCGACTGCGCGGCCAGGAGGACTCGGACGGTATCCGGGATGCTCGGGAGACGGCCTTGGCCTTCGTCGCCGGCCGGTCCGTGGCAGAGATCGTCCGCTACGGCGAGGAGATCTACGACGAACGTATGGCGGAGCAGATCTACTCGGGCACCCATGCTCTTGCGCAGCAGCACCTCGACGCTGGTCAGCGGGTCTGGCTCGTGACCGCGACCCCGGTGGAACTCGCCTCGGTGATCGCCCGCCGTCTCGGCCTGACCGGTGCGCTGGGCACCGTCAGCGAGGTGCGCGACGGCGCGTACACCGGCAGGTTGGTCGGTGGCCTGCTGCACGGACAGGCCAAGGCCGAGGCCGTGCTGGCCCTGGCGGAACGCGAGGGTCTGGATCTGTCTCGCTGCTGGGCCTACTCAGACTCGGTCAACGATCTTCCACTGCTTTCCCTGGTCGGCCACCCGGTCGCCATCAACCCGGATCCCGATCTCAAGGCGATCGCCCGCGAGCGTGACTGGCCGGTCAAGGATTTTCGCACCGCCCGCAAGGCGATCAAAATTGGCATACCGGCAGCCGCTGGTGCTGGCGCCCTGGCCGGCGGTGTCGCCGCCGGGCTGGCGCTACGACGGCGAGTCGTCAGCGTCTGATCGACCACCTAATCCACTGTGTAGTTGTCAGGGTACGTGTGGTGCTGGGCACCGGTGGGGGTGCTCCAGGTGATGCGGCCGGTGATGGTCTGTTCGATCAGCCAGCCGGCGGACCGCCGGTGACCGGCCTGCCCAGTGGAGCCTGTTTGGCCGGTTGATCCGGCCCGGCCTGCCGGGCGGGGGGCGGGGTCCGCTTGCGGCGGCCCGGCATCCGGTGACGGCGTCGGCAGACGGGGCGAGGCGTCCTGGCGGGGTCGGGCCGCCGTCGGCCAAGGCAACCGTATGGCCAAGATCAGAGCTGGGGGCGGGCGTCCACAGCCCGGCAGCGCACAGGTGGTGTTCCGTGCCCGGGCCTTGCGTGCCAGTGCCAGCGACGGGAACCGCCGGTCGGGGACGTCAACAAGGTATCCGCTGTCCCTGCGGGTCACGATCTGCCGCCACGTGCACCGGGATCGGTCCGAACCCGGGGACCTCCCCGGGGCGTACGGCCACACCGAGCAGGGTTTCCACCGGCGCGATCACCTGCAGCTCGACCGGGACCTGCCCGGCGTCCGTGCCCATCCACAGCCCGTAGGCCACATCCGCCCGCCGCTGCCCAGAATCGCACCCATCACCATCGCCGGCCTGGCGGGCGAGCCGGCTGATCCGCGCGCCCATACCTGTTCCGCGCTCAGCACCACCTCCAACCAGCCCACCGCCTCCCGCTCCTGCACCTCCCGTGCCCGCCTGCGCACCTCCCGCTCCGGCGTTTCCTGCTCCGGCGACATCACCTCTGACGACATCGCCTCGACACCCACCGACACCATCACCAGCTCTCCCTTCCCGAAAAGAAAAAATCGACAGGAAAAAGAAACGAAGAGGAAGAAGTAGAGGATGCCGGCCAGCGAGGGAAACACCGGCCGCACCCATCATGCTCGAACGCATATTCGAAGATTAGACCGGAATCCACCCGCTGACAACCCCCTGCCACGCACTAGAAGAAACAGACCGCATCCCACCCCGAACCACGACCACAACACCAATAAAGAAGCACGGACCAGCCACCACACCAGGCAGCCGCACGCGACGAGAGAAAAGCTTCCGGGCGGGGGTTGCCGGCTCGAACACATGACCTATACTCGGAGAGGGTCGGTCAGCCGAAGACGCTTCGCCACCGGCCAGCGGGCGGACAGGTATGACCGCACAACTCACAGACCTCTGCCTGCACAGCCGACCATCGAGAACGGAAGGCATCACCGGCGCCTCTGATCACCTCTCAGTGTTGACCGATGGAAAATTGGCAGCGTAGACGGCATCCACCTGCCCGAACCAAGATTCGATCCTCTTAAATAGCTGGAACATTCAAACAGCCACGACCACCAGTCCAACCAACTGCACACCAGGCTAGAAGAAGACTGAGCGACGCTGCATCAGGAGGCTGTAGAGAGTGTGCTGAATTGTCTCTCGAATGCTGTCGGTGAGCTCGAAGACAAGCATTGGATCATCAGCCGCCTCCGGCGGATGAACGTCGGTGGCGACCGGCTCACCGAACTCGATGTACCATTTCGACGGCAGCGGGATCAACCCGAACAGGCCCAGCCACGGAAAAGTCGGCGTAATCGGAAGATAGGGAAGCCCGAGGAGGCGAGCAAGCGATTTTGCATTTCCGATCATCGGGTAGATCTCCTCGGCACCAACGATCGTGCACGGAATAATTGGGACTCCCGTGCGCAGCGCGGCAGAGACGAATCCGCCACGGCCGAAACGTTGGAGTGTATATCGCTCCCGGAACGGTTTTCCCACTCCCTTGAAGCCTTCCGGCCAAACACCCACGAGATGGCCGGCGTTCAGCAGCCGCTCAGCATCCGCCTGACAGGCCAGCGTGTTGCCAATTTTGCGGGCAAATGGCGCCAGGAAAGGCACAGAGAAGACGAGATCGGCCGCGAGCATCCGCAGGTTGCGGTGCGCAGGGTGGTGGTCAAGGATCGCCATCGCCATCATCAGGGCGTCCATGGGAAGGGTTCCGGAGTGGTTGGCGACCACCAAGGCTCCCCCGGTGTCCGGAATATTCTCCAGCCCTCGGGTCTCGACGCGGAAATAGTCGCGATAGATGGGGCGCAGAAGCGGAGCAAGCACATGCTCGGTCAGGTCGGGATCGAAGCCGTGCTCATCGATCACGTAATCCCCGGTGATCCGGCGGCGAAGAAAGGCAAGCACTCCGGCAAGCACCGAATCAAGATCACCTACTGTGGCATCGCGTCGATCGTCGGTGTCGCTCCCCGGATCGACGCTCGCTGCCACATGCGGCTCGTTGCCACCCGCCGGGTTTCGCCATTCGAATCCGGCCGTTGCGGCAGCACTGTCCGCATCCTCGCGGCCAACTCGCGGGGTTGTATCGGCCACGGCGCCCCGCAGATCACTCCGATCATGCCTGTCCCTCGGCCCGCGCCCGGCGCTTTTTGTCTTTGCGTCATCGTCTGCTGCGTCATCGTCGGCGCGAGCAGCACTCTCGGCCAGTGGCATGCCATCGGCACGACGCCGGGGTCGCGCCGTGGCATCTGTCCCCTGTCCCTTCCGGGGCGGACTCGGAACCGATCGCGCCGCGCGAGGCCGGCCAGATCGGCTGGATCCGCCAGACGAACGAGCCGAACGACGGGCGGCGGAGGTCCCGTTAGCCAGCTCGGGATTGGAGGCACCCGCTGTCACGTCTCCGGTCACCGACCCTCCGACCAGATCTCCGACCGGGTCACCGGCCGGCTCCCCGGCTGGAGCAGAGCCAGCCGAGCCTGCGCGCCGCGCAGATTCCGCAGACGGGTCCGCATCGTCGACGGAGGACTGCACCCGGCCAGACCTCTCCGAGGGAGTGCCGTCGGTAAGGGGCGCCAGGCCGGGACTGGTCGAACGACGCCGCGCCGGCTGGGAACCACTTCCGCTGGCGCGGGCCGACCCGCGGAGCCTGTCGCGGCGGGCGGATCCAGGCCGCGCACCGTCTGGATCCGGGCGTCGGTCACCGTTAAGCGGAATGATCTTTGCCTCGCCCTGCGTGTGCTCGGGCACGTCACCGTCAGCCATGGGCGCCGCTACCTTCCCCGGCTTCCCGCCGGGTGCGGCGGGGCGTACCAATCAGGGCCATCATCTCGCCGAACCCGACAACCGTCGGCCCATCGAACCGAGCAGTCCATGCTCGACCCGAGAGACCAGTTCATGATCAATAGTGAACCGCAGGTCGCGGAATTCGACGAACGCGTCGAAGGTCTCCACGGTCGAATACCGTGGACGATAGCCGAACACACCGATCAGCCGGCTCGTGTCCACGGCCCGCCCATGGGCAAGCAGATCCAGCTGCTCTGCCGAGTAATCGATGATCCGCAACCGCCGAGCCAGGCCACCCAACAGCTCGATTGCTGGGAGCGGGGCCGGAATACTCGGCCGCCCTGCCCGCCGGACTGCCTGCGACAGCAGCATCACGCCGTCCCCCGCGACGTTGAAGGTGCCCGCATGGCCGCCACGTGCCGCGTGCAGCAGGACCGCGAGGGCGTCCGTGGAATGCAACAGCTGGATACGCGGGTCGAAACCCAGCACCGTCGGCACGACCGGAAGATCGAGGTAGAGCGCTAGGCCGTTTCTCGTGGATCTTTGAGCCAGATGAAGATCGCGGCGATGGTGAGTTCGTTGCGGTAGTAGTGGGCGC
>NZ_JAMQQG010000030.1:23106-47385 GCF_023716925.1 Frankia sp. R82 | reverse complement strand
GTGCGGGCGGTGCGGGCGGTGCGGGCGGTCGCGGGGGCACGTCGGTTCCGGCGGCGCGCAGCTTCGAGCAGTACCTGCTGGACACCCTCGACGTCGTCGTCGCCGCGCAGCGCACCGCGGAACGCGCGGCCCGGCTGCAACGGGTCACCGCGGCGCTCGCCCAGGCGACCACGCCGGAACAGGTGGCCACCGCCGTCGTGTCGCAGGGCGCCGCGGTGCTCGGCGCGTCCGGCGGGGTGCTGCTGGTCCCGCAGGACGCCGGCCGGCTGGTGGTGTCGGGATCCATCGGCTACGGCGAGAGCATGATCGCGGCGCTGCGGGCCGAGCGGCTGACCGACCGGTTGCCGGCGATGGCGGCGCTGCGCACCGGTGAGCCGGTGTGGCTGGAGTCGCGCCGCGAGCGGGACCTGCGGTTTCCTGCCCTCGCCGAGCTGGAGCCGACGGCCGAGTCGATGTGCGTGCTGCCGCTGTTCGCCAGCGAACGCACGCTGGGCGCGCTGCGGTTCACCTTCGACCATCCTCGGCTGTTCGACGACGACGAGCGCACCTTCGTCGAGGCACTGGCGGCACAGACCGGCCTCGCACTGGAACGGGCCCGGCTGTTCGCCGTGGAACGGGCCGCACGCGAACGAACCACCCTGTTCGCCGCGGCCACCGACCTGTTCACGTCCACTCTCGAGACACCGCGCATCCTCGAACATCTGGTCGGCCTGCTCGTACCGTGGCATGCGGCCCGCGCGGCGGCCGTGCTCGTCGACGAGGACGGCGGCGTGCAGGTCGTCGCCGTCGCCGACCGCGCCGATCTCACCCCCGGTGCCAGCACCCCCGCCCAGCTCACCGACACCGCCATACCCACCGCCCCCGCCCGGCCCGGCAGCGCCGCCCGGCCCGGCAGCCCCCCTCGGCCCGGCAGCCACGCCGTACCCACCGGTGGCCCCGTTCCTCCCAGCGCGGACCGGGTCACCCAGCCGCATCCGCGCCTGGGCAGCCAGGCCGAGCCCCGCTCGTTTCTCAGCATGACCGGCCAGCCGTGGGACGAGTTCGACTCGGTGCGGGCGGCGCGGCCGGTGCAGCGGGCGGTGGCCGATCCGGTCGGGATGACACAGGCGCTGCGCACGGGGCGGCCGGCGCGCTCCGAGGACGGCGCCCGCCTGGCGTTGCCGCTGGTCCTCGGCGGGCAGGCGGTGGCCGCGGTCGGCCTGGTCGCCGCCGACGGGCATGTCTACGACGAGGACGACCAGCGGGTCGTCGCCGAGCTCGTCGACCGGGCGACGGTCGCCATCGGCAACGCCCGCCAGTACGAGCACGAGCGGCGCACCGCGGTCACGCTGCAGCGCAGTCTGTTGCCACAGCTCGTCCCGCAGCTGCCCGGTCTCGCGTTCGCCTGGCGGTACCTGCCGGGCAGCGCCGGTGCGCTGGTCGGCGGCGACTGGTACGACGTGCTGCCCCTCGACGACGGACGGGTCGCCCTGGTCATCGGCGACGTGATGGGCCACGGCATCCACGCCGCGGCCACCATGGGCCAGATCCGCGCGGCGGTGCGGGCACACACGGTGGCGCCGGCACGCCCGTCCACGGTGCTCACCCAGCTGGACGCGGCAGCCACCCGACTCGAGCAGGGTCGCACGGCGACGGCGGCGCTCGCGGTGCTCGACCCGTCCACCGGGCGGCTCGTCGTCGCCTCCGCCGGACACCTGCCGCCGCTGCTGATCACACCGGGCGCGCCGGCCCGGTATCTGCCGATCGACCCCGGCCCGCCACTGACCGCCGGCCTCGCCGACTACCCCGAGACCTCGCTGACCCTCACCGCCGGCAGCACGCTGCTGTTCTACACCGACGGCCTGGTCGAGGACCGCAGCCGTCCGGTGGACGTGGGCATGGAACTGCTGCGCTCGCAGATGTCCGTCGGCGGCAGCCCCGACGAGGTCTGCGACCGCGCACTGACCGCGGTCGGCCGGGCCAGCGGCCACGAGGACGACACCGCCCTGCTCGCCGTCCGTTTCGCCGGCCCACCCCGCTGACCCGATCCCGATCCCGATCCAGGTCCCGCCTTCGGCCGACCCGGACGCCCCCTGCCCGGCCCAGCTGTCGCTCTGCCGAGGGTTGTTCGGTCTCATGTGGAGGGTTGTTCGGGAAATCGGGCCCTGATGCCAGAACAACCCTCCACATACGGCGGCGACGACGGTTCCGTTGCGGTTATGGCTGCGGGGCGGCGAGAACGGTGGATGCGACCGGGCGGCTGTGGCGTCCGCGCTGGTTCGCCGACGGCAGGGCGGGTCGGGCGGCGGGCCGGGTCAGGCGGCAGGGCAGGTCAGGCGGCAGGGCAGGTCAGGCGGCGGGGCCGGCGATCGACTTCAGTCCGTCGACGGTGGCGGTCAGATCGGCGTCGTCCAGGATGATCGCCGCTGACTTGCCGCCGAGCTCCAGGGTGACCCGCCGTAGCCGCTCACCGCACAGCGCAGCGATGCGCCGTCCGGCCGCGGTGGAACCGGTGCAGGCACTCTTGTCGATGCCGGGGTGGGTGACCAGGTGCTCGCCGACCTCGCGGCCCGCCGGCAGGATGGACGCCACGCCCGCCGGGAAGCCCGCCTCGGCGAGCACCAGCGCGTCGAGAGCCGTCTCCGGCGCCGGCTTGACCACGACGGTGCAGCCGGCGAGCAGCGCCGGGGCGAGCTTGGACATGATGGCCGCCTGCGGCACATTCCACGGCACGATCACCCACGGCACGATCACGCCCACCACCCCGACCGGCTCGCGGCGCACGGTGATCGTGTCGCCGAGCATGCCGGTGCGCTCAGCCTCCCACGGGTAGGTCTCGGCGAGGCCGGCGAGCGTGGTCAGCAGCAGCCACGGCGCGAGCGACTGCCCGGTCTGGCTGAACCCGATCGGCGAGCCCATCTCCGCGGTGATCAGCTCCGCGAGCTCCGGCGCGCGGGCCACGTACAGTTCCGCGAACCGCCGCAGCAGCGCGATCCGCTCCCCCGCGGCGAGCCGCGGCCACGGTCTACGGAAAGCATCCCCCACTGTGTCATCCCGTCTCCATCTCCCGTCCCTTGACGGGACCCGTGCTGGGCGACCACAACGCCGAGGTATCCGCGGCCGAGCCGACATGTGGAGGGTTGTTCAAGGATCCGAGGCCTCGATCCCGAACAACCCTCCACATCTGGCGGCGACGGCTGTTCTTTTGCGGTTATGGCGTGTTTGTTCATTATTCGTACAGTCCGCGCTGTGGCGCTGTGGCGCTGTGGCGCTGTGGCGCTGTGGCGCTGTGGCGCTGTGGCGCTGTGGCGCTGTGGCGCTGTGGCGCTGTGGCGCGCTGCCCCGCTGCCCCGCTGGTCCGCTGGTCCGCTGGTCCGCTGGTCCGCGGTCTGCATCGGTATCGGCGGCCTGTTCCCCCTGGCGATCACCGCCGGCGTCGGGGCGATCGTCCTCCCCATCGCCGCCATCCGCATTGCTGGCTCGATCCCGCTCGTCAAGACACTGCTCGCCAGCCGCGGCACCGAGGCCACGGACATCGACGCCGGACAGTCGCGCGACGTACTCCGACCAGGGCCTGGCGGCCCGATGGTCGGCCCACCGCGGCTGAGCCATGCGGCGGGTGCGCCGCGGGTGCGGACCAATGCCTGCCCCGACCATCTGAAGATGTTGGTGAGACATCTGGGCTACGTCGACGCGATCGGTACCACCCCCCGGGTTGCGCATGACAGCAAACCTGCGACCGCAAGGCGTAAACCGGTGGCTGTGGTGTGCGGCATGGGCGAGTATGGCGAGATGCGAGCCGAGGAGGTCACGGAGATCGTGTCTGGCCTCCAGGCGGAGGGCGTCACGATCTGGCTGGATGGCGGCTGGTGCGTGGACGCGTTGGTGGGCCGGCAGACCAGGCCCCACGCGGACCTCGACATCGCCGTGGCCCGAGCGGACGAGGACAAGCTGCGCGCGTGGTTCAGCGCGAACAACTACATCGAGTTGTCCCGCCTGAATGCCACACCGGCGAACTTCGTACTCGGCGACGCGTCGGGCCGGCAGGTCGACGTCCACGTCTTCGAGTTCGCCGGGGACGGCCGCCTCCGTTACGGAGTCGCCTACCCACAGGAATCGCTGACCGGCCATGCCGAGTTGAACGGCCTTCCGGTGCGCTGCATCGCCGCGGAGTGGATGTTCCGCTTCAAGACGGCCTATCCGCCCGCTCCACAGGACATCGCGGACGTACACGCACTCCACAGGAGGTTCGGCTTCGCCATTCCGCCGAGCCACGCTGGCTGAGGCACCCCCACGACAGCCGTCCGGTCCGCCGCTCCGGGACTGGGCCGCACACGGTATCCGCTGGTCGGTCTGGGTATGTCCAACGGTCTTGTGCGCCGGTGAGGACGGGGTGGATCCGGTAGCCGAGGGTCAGCGGGAGGATCTCGAAGGCGTCGCAGTGGCTGGGAACGACGATCTGGCAGTCCTTGCGGGTTGCAGACGTCCACGAAGGGGGACTATCGGCTCGTTGGCGTCCCGGGTTCGCGGAGACCGACCGCGTCGTGTCGCCAGAACGGTTCCGGGTAGACCAGTGTCCCCGTCATCCACGGCTGATAGCCGCCAAGCGTGACGACCTGGAAGGCCTCGTCCGGAATACGCAGCGACGGCTTGCGGAAGCCCAGCTCCCCGCCGGGCGCGAAGCCGAAGCGACGGTAGTAGTCGGGGTCGCCCTCGAGGAAGACCAGTGGCACCGCGGACGCGGCGAGGAGCTCGAGACCGCGGTGGACGAGAGCCGAACCGACGCCGTTCCTCTGGTGTGCGCGTACGACCGCCAACGGGCTGAGGACCTGGACCTCGACCAGCCGCCGCGGCGCGTCGAGCAGGCCGCGGGTGAACATCACGTGGCCGATGACCTCGCCCTCGTGCTCGGCGACAAGCGAGAGGCCCTCCACCGACGTGAGGGTGGCGCGGAGGTCGTCCACCAGGTCCGCCACGACCGCTCCGTGCTCTGCGCCGAACGCCTGGGTGACGACGTGGCGCACCGATGCCCGATCACCGGCCAGTTCGCGGCGAAGATGCACCCACCGGACGGTAGGGGCACCCAGTGACGACGGCAACCCTGTTTCTGTTGCAGGTAGCTGGACGACCGCCAGGGCAACGACGTCAGGGGGCAACGGCTGGAGGGAACAGCCGCGTCAGCCGACACGGCGCACTTCGGAGGGTCAGGGGCCGAGGGCCGCGGAGACAGTGGCGTGGGCGGCAGCGAAGGTGCCGGCAGACACCGCAGCAGCGGAGATCGGGGGCAACCTCCACAAACCGCAAACCTGCTCTGCCAGGCTGCGGACACTCTCATACAGATCGGCACCGATGGGCCGGCGGGCGCATGATGGGTGGCATGGGTACGGGCACGCGATCCGCCCGGAGCACCGTGGGCGATCCAGACGCATCAAGTGATCCAGGCGTGTCGAGCGCTCCGGACAGCCAGGTCCCGCAGGACGCCGCAGCTGGGCCGGGCCCGGTCGAGGCCGGGCCGGTGGCGCAGCTGCGGGACTGGCTCGGCGGGCAGGTGTTCCAGCGGGTCGCCGGGCCCGAGGGCGCCGGCCGCCGCGAGCGGATCTTCGCCGCGCCCGGTGAGCGCTGGTTCACCGAAGGCCGGCCGATCCGCCTGGTGCATGCGGATGCGGCGATGTTCGTCGGTGGCCTGCGGGCCCTGCTGCTGCAGTCGCTGCATCCGCTGGCGATCGCCGGGGTGACACAGCATTCGGACTTCCGCAACGACCCGTGGGGCCGCCTGGCGCGCACCAGTTTCTTCCTGGCGGCGACGACGTTCGGCCCGGCCGACGAGGCCGAGCGGGCCGTCGCCCGGGTGCGCGCCGTCCACCGGCGGGTCCGCGGTGTGGCCGCGGACGGCCGGCCCTACTCCGCCAGCGACCCCCATCTGATGCGCTGGGTACATGTCGCCGAAGTCGACAGTTTCCTCGCCGCCTATCAGCGGTACGGCACCAGCCCGTTGGACCCCGAGCAGCAGGATGGCTACGTCGCAGACACCGCCGTCGTCGCCGAACGGCTCGGCATCGACGATCCGCCGCGCACCACCGCCGAGCTCGCCGTGGCGCTGCACGACTACCGTCCGGAGCTCGCCGGCACCCCCGAGGCCCGGTCGGCCGCCCGCTACCTGCTGCTGCGCGCGCCGCTGCCGCTGGCCGCCCGTGTCCCCTACAGCGCGCTCGCCAGTGCCGCGGTCGGCCTCATGCCCATGTGGACGCGCTGGCCGCTGCGCCTGCCCTACCTGCCGGCCGCCGAGGCCACCGTCGGGCGCCTGGCCGGCCAGACGATCGTCACCACCATCCGCTGGGCCACCCGGCCCCCCGCCACCACGGCGGCGGACAGCTAGCGCCGCTCGAACACCCAGGCGGCGGCGACGGCGGCGCCGACGATGACCCCGACGATCAGGATGCCGCCGAGCACGAAGAAACCGACCGTCTTGATCAGGGCGATGACGACCGGCAACCCGGCCATCATCAGGTACGAGCCGCGGGTGCGGACCGGTGTGTTCGCGACGGTGGTGATCCGCTGCACAGCGGTCACCCGGGAGACGTTCAGCTGGTCCGACACCGACGGCAGCAGCCGAATTGTGCTCCAGGTGAGCGCCACGAACGCCAACGTCAACAGGATCGCGTAGATGAGACCGAACGCGCGCCCGAACGCCTCGAAGGACGCACCCGCCGCGATGACGGTGACCGCCAGCGGCAGATACCAGCCCGTGGTGCGGTCCTGCCCGGCCTGGCTGACCAACCGCCGGGCCTGCGCGAACCGCACGCTGCGCCGTCCCCGACCGCCCCGGCCGGGCTCAGCCGACTCGCCGTAGTAGCCGTCCGCCATGACCGCCTGACCCCCTCCGGGCTGGTGTGCCGATCGGATCGACCTGTACGCACAGGACGCGGCACTACCCCGCCTATTCTCCCCCTTGCGCGCAGAAGCAGACGTGGATTTCGCCTCGCGGGTCCACCCCCGGGCACGAACCGGCCCACCTGGGCTTCGCCTGGGCCGGCCCACGGTGATGGTTCGCCCACCGCACGGGGTTGCCGGATGGGCTCGGTTGCCGGGGTGGGCTCGGTCGCCGGATGGGCTCGCACCGGCGCGGGTGCGGGCCCGGGGTGAGGCAGGAGGAGCATCAGGCCGGCGGATTTCTGTCGGTGGACGGCGCTACCGTGACGGCATGTGCCGCAACATCACCGAACTGCGGGGTCTCGAACCGCCGGCGACCGACGACGAGATCGAGGCGGCCGCGCGCCAGTTCATCCGGAAGGTCAGTGGAATGCGCCGGCCGTCGCCGGCTACGGACGACGCCGTCGAGTCGGCCGTGACCGAGGTGGCGGAGGTCGTCCACCGGCTACTCGGCACGCTTCCCCCTCGCCGGCAGCCGCCCGCCACCCTGCCGCCGCTGCGCCGCCCCGAGGTACGCGCCCGCCTCGGACTCTGAGCTGTCTCTGGGATCCGAGCCGGCCGTCCCGGGCGGCCGCTCAGGGGCGGTGGCAGCCCTGCACTCAGAGGCGGTCGCGGACCATGATCAACGCGATGGTGGGCCGGTATTCGATGGTGGGCCGGTATTCGGTGGTGGCACGGGGGGTGGCAGCGGGCCGCCGGCCACCGCGCCGTCCGCCAACGGGCTGCTGGTTAACGGCGGTGGCGGGCCATGTCGGCGCGGGAGCGGCGCCGGCGGTTGCCCGAGTCGACGAGCCGCTCCGGCGGGCGGCCGGCCTCGGCGCCCGCGCGGTCCGCGGCCACACTGTCGGCGATCAGCTCCCGGGTGCGGTCCTGGTCCTGGTCGTCCAGTCCGGTCAACAAGCTGTCGAACACGCTCACCTGGGTCACTCCTACTGGTCGTTGCGTGTTGAAATCTGCCGTTGACTCACCTCTTCCCGCGACGTCAGCCAATAAAGCACGCCATCCCTGCCGATTGCGGCCAACGCTCCCACCAGGGGCTTCGACACGGCTCACCGACGCCTCTGGCCTGGTCTGAGGACCGCGAGGGACCTTCGCGCGACTCTCCCACCAGCACCTGCCACACCGTGGACGCGACTGCCCCGCGGGTTACCGGGAGCGACGACCGTGGTGGTCTGATCGGTGCAGCTCCCCGGTGGAGGCCGGTCGGCCGGGTCGGGTCCGGCCCCGGGCGCGGCCGGCGGCCGAGCGCATGGTGGGCATCGTCGTTGTCCCGGTGGTGGGCATCGCCCGCGGGCCGGACGAGGGAATCGTCCACGGGCCGGTCGTGGCTGCGCCTCGATAGGGGGCGTCGGGCAGGGAGCGGCGGGTGGCCTGCGGAGCTGGGCCGTCCGCCGCGGCGAAGCCCGGACCGAAAGAGCCGAGGGGGCCGGTGTGGCCCACCGGGCCGGTGTGGGTGGACAGACGTTCGGCCGCGGCGATGCGGTGGCGTCCGGTGTTCCCGCCGTCCCGCCCGTTACCGCCCCGACCGCTGCCGGCTCGGGTGTGGGGGACGGTGTCGGGCGTTCCGGTTCGGAAGATGCGCGGGCCGCGGCTGCGGGCGACGCCGCCACGGCCGGAGGACTCGGCGGTGCCGCGGCCGGGGCGCAGCAGGTGCAGCAACGCGGGCAGCAGCAGGATCCGGACGACCAACGCGTCCAGGACGACCCCGACGGACAGGCCGATCCCCAGCAGTTTCAGGACCCGGACCTGCTGGGCGGCGAGCGCCGCGAACACGATCACCATGATCAGGCTGGTGGTGACGACGATGTGGCCGACGTCCGCGTGGCGGCTGCTGATCGCCCGGCGCTGGTCGCCGGCGCCGGTGCCGGCGTGCAGGCTGCTGAGCATCGTCAGGTGCATCCCGATCGCCAGGCCGAACACGACGATCATGATGATCCCGAGCAGGAACGGCTCGACCGGTCCGGGCCGCACGCCCAGGCGGTCGGCGACATGGCCCTCGGTGAACACCCAGGTGATCACGCCGAGGGTGGCCGCGAGGGCGAGCAGGCTCGCCATCATCACGGCCAGGCTGTGGCGCACCGAGCGCAGGGCGAGCAGGGTCGTGAGCCCGAGCATGCCGAACTCCAGCGCGAGGAACCCGGGCAGCACATGGGCGAAGCGGCTGGACATGTCGTCGTACAGGGCGGCCTGCCCACTGATCCGGACGGTCAGCCCGGTGTTCGCGATCGCGGTCGGCAGCACCTGCTCACGTAGCCGGCGCACGAGTGCGGTCGCCCCCGCCGACCGCGGTCCGTCGTCCGGCAGCACCTGGACGAGCGCCCCGCCGACCGCGTCGTTGCGCAGCGACAGGAACGCCCGCTGTACGCCCGGCGCGTCGTTGATCGCCTTGATCACGCCAGGTAGCGGGTCGGGCTGGCCGGTGCGCAGCCCGGTCACGACGGCGACCATCGGGCCGTTGAGTCCCGGGAAGAACTCCTCGCTGATCAGGTCGTAGCCCCGCCGGGTGGTGTTGGACGTCGGGTCGCTGCCGTTGTCGCCACCGCCGAGGCTCAGCCCGGTCACCGGCATCGCGAGCACCGCGAGCCCGATGACCGCGACTCCGGCGAGGAACTGCGGATACCGGGCGACCACCGCCGCCCACCAGGACCGCAGACCCGGGCGGACGGGCAGGCCGGTGCCGCTGCGGCGCAGCAGGGTGCGTTCCGTCCACACCAGCAGGCCGTGCCCGGTCAGGCGCAGCGCCGCGGGCAGCAGGGTTGTCACGGCCAGCACGCTCGCCATCGCCGCGGCGAAGCCGGCCAGGGCCAGACCGTTGAACACGCTCAGGCGCAATGCGCTCGTCGCGAGCATCACCGCGGCCAGCGCCAGGCCGCCGACGGCGGTGGCCCGTCCGGGATGGCGCAGTGCGGCGCGGGCGGCCTGCGGCGGATCGAGTCCGGCGCGCAGCTGGTTCTGGGTGCGGTTGACGATGACGACGCTGCTGCCGAGGGTCATCCCGAAGGCGAGGACGAGGGTGAGCAGCGGGGCGAGCTGGTTGACGTCGGCCCGCAGCGACAGCAGCATCGCCGCGGCCGTGGCCATCCCGGCAGCGGCGGCCGCGACCAGCATGCACACGGCGACCGCCGCCGGTGCCCGGACCATCAGCGCCAGCACCAGCAGCGCGATGCCAACGGCGAGCGCGATCGGCCACGGTGACACGCTCGACTGCACGATGACGGTGGCGCCGGGCCCGTTCACCTCGACCTGCAGGTCAGGTCCGTCGTAGGCGCGGGCGGTGTCGATGAGCGCGCGGATCGCGGTGTGGTCGGGCGCGGTCGGCGAACCCTTCATCAGCACGGAGACGAGGGCGGCGCGGCCGTCGGTGCTCAGCGGCGACCCACCGATCGGGAGCGCCGCCGCCGGGCTGAACGGGTCGAACGCGCCGGCCACCCCGGGCACCTCGCCCAGCTGGGCGACCATCTCCGCGATGCGGGCCCGCACCGCGGGCACCTGTACCGTGCCGGCGCGGGCCCGCACGACGACCGTCTCCAGGTCGGGGACCGCGCCGGAGGGCATGAACGACCCGGCGGTGTTGATGGCCTGCTGCGACTCGGCGTCATGGCCGGCCAGCTCGACCGAGTACCGCGGCCCGGCATGCTGGGCGAGCGCGAGCGCACCGACCAGGGACGTCAGCCAGACTGCGACGACCAGCCAGCGGTGTCGCTGACACCAGCGCACCAGCAGAGCCACGGGCTTCATCCTCCGGCACGGCACGGGCCGGCTATATGGCCCTTTAGGGAAATTGTCCGATTTGCTTCGGCAAATCTCACCCGCTGGCCCGGGGCGCGTCAACACGATCGGCCACCGGAGTACCGAGATGGGCACTCCGGTGGCGGCAGTGGGCAATCCCACCGAGAGCTGGCCGCTACCTTGGCGAAACGGCGCCAGCGCACCCGCAGCCCCGCACCGACGCCGCTTCCCTGCCGGCGCGTCGACCGCCCGGCGACGGCTCTCCGCCGGTCCTACGGCGGTTATCCGCCGGTCCTGCGCCGGCGGTCCCCCACCGGTTCGAGGTCGACCCTTCGCCCGCCGCCAGGCACATCCACACCCCACCGGTCGCCCCCAGGTGACCACTGGCGGGTGGCCGACCCTCCCGATCACACCACGTGATGTCGCGACGTTCCGCCCCCCTCGAGGGAGCCGGAGAGGACTCCCCCGCGGACACCCGTCCGGGCTGGCTCCCCGGTCGAGCCGATGACCCCCGACCCGACTACCCCGAATCCGGCCGCCCGACGCCGGGCGGCTCGCCCGACCCTCTGGCCATCAGTTGCCACCTGGTCACGCCCGCGCCGCCCGCGCCGCCCACCTGGCGCATGACGGACATCAGCCCACCAACTACCCGATTTACCCAACCCATTGCCAACGGAGCATGTGAGGATGGCGGTCGCTCGGAAGCGATCGCACTCGCCCTCCGCCCCCGGCCCGGTGCTTCACCGCCCCGCAGCCCTGAAGGGACCCCTGACTCCGATGTCGGTCACCGAAACCGTGCAGGACACCCACGACATTCCCTCGTTTCCGTTTCCGGACACGTTCCTGCCGCACACCTCCACGCGCATTTCCGAACTCGCCCGCCAGGCCCCCGCCACCCGTGTACGGTTCGGCCCCGCCCAGCTGCCCATCTGGCTGATCGTGCGGACCGCGCCCGCCCGCACGATGCTCGCCGACCCCCGTTTCTCCCGCACCCGCACCCTCGACTTCCAGCCACCGCTGACCGCGGGCCAGATTCCCGACCCCAACTCACTGCTGTGGCTGGACCCGCCTGCGCACACCCGCATCCGCCGCCTGGTCAACGCCGGGTTCGCGCACCGCCGGATCGAGCGGATGCGCCCGTTCGTCGCCGCCACCGCCCGCGCGCAGATCGACGCGATGCTCACCCAGGGCACCCCCGGTGACCTGCGCCCGCTCACGTTCCACCTGCCCATCGAGGTCATCTGTCACCTGCTCGGCGTCCCCGATCTCGACCGCGAGAAGGTCCGCACGTGGAGCGAATCCCTTTTCCGCTTCCACCTCGACCCGAAGGCCGCCGCCGCCGGACTCGGCGCCCTGTACGGTTACCTCGGCACCCTCGTCCGTTCGCGCCGCGAGGCCCGGAACGCGGCAGAAAATCCGGCCGGAACCGTTTCCGGCAGCCCTGCTCGTGCGGTCGGCAACAATGTCGCCGGTGATGTTGCCGGTGATGTTGCCGGTGATGCCTCCGACAAGGGCGGCAGCAGCGAGTCGCCGGGGCTGCTCGACGTCATCCTCGACGCCTACGAGGAATCCATCAACAACACGCCCGCCACCTCGGCGGATGCACCCGCGGACCCCGACGATGCGCCGCTGACCGAGCCCGAGCTCCACTCGCTCACCATGACACTGCTGGTCGGCGGCTTCGAGACCACGGCCGGCGTGATGACCAACATCCTCACGACCCTGCTCGACGACCGGTCCCGGTGGGAATGGCTGGTCGCGAACCCGGACGGCATGCCCAACGCCGTCGAGGAACTGCTGCGCTACCACCCGCTGTCGATGACGTTTCCGCGCGTCGCCACCGAGGACGTCGACCTCGGTGGGTTCGTCGTGCGCGCCGGCGAGGTCGTCGTCGTCCCCCTCGCGGCCATGTCCCGCGACCCGGCGGTGTTCCCCGACCCGGACCGCCTCGACCTCACCCGCACCCCCGTCCCCAACCTCACCTTCGGCCACGGCCCGCACCACTGCATCGGCGCCCACCTCGCCCGGGTGGAGCTGACCGAGATGCTGACCGCGCTGATCGAGAAGGTCCCCACCCTGCGCCTGGCCGTTCCCGCCGCCGACCTGCGCTACGAGGTCAAGGCCCCCATCGGACGTCCCGAGACACTCCCCGTCACCTGGTAGGCCCACCGCGTCGCCCCCGTCTCCCGCAACCGAGGCCGTCCCCGCTGTCGTCACCAGGCGATCACGACGACAGCGGGCGCCCCGCGCCGCCATATCCGGCACGTCCAGCACGTCCGCCACGTCCGCACGTCCGGCGACCAGTACGCCAAGTCACGGATTCCTGCCGAGGCGGAGTGAAGGTTCCGGCCCGCCGATCCTTCACCAAGCCTCGGCAAGAACGGATCATGGCCTTCGGTCATCCGTGACCGAGCCGGTTTCGTTGCAGGAAGTGGTGTGGGTGGCACGGAGGGTGCCGGTTGGTGGGTGTCGGGGGTGGATGGGGGCGGGGGTGTGCTGGTGGAACGTCCACCGGCACCCAGGACGGTCACTCTCCGGCATGTCTGCGCGGAACGTGATAGCAGGCCTGCATCTCGACGGGCCAGGACCACCGGTATCGGGTCGGACCCGCGGATCGTGGGGTTGCCACGGCCGACATACGCAGCCGGAGGGCCGCCGGAGCACGAACAGACCCCAGCCTGCGCCCCTCCGACTGCATGGAGGCGGCGGGCGGCGCATGGGAGACGAAAAGCAACCGCACAGCAGGCTCACAGAGTTCCCTCCCAGTGTGGTCATCGTGCGCTCCGTCCGGGAGTGCCGAGGCTGGGAGGATGCGGTGGCCACACGAGAGCAAGGGCTACGGCGGACGGGTCCGATCACCGCGGGAATAGCCGCCCTCGCGGCCGCCGGCGTGATCGGATTCGGCGTACTGGCCCAGGAACATTCCACTGCTGCGGGCGAGGACAAGGCGACCGCGGCCACCGATTCGAGCACAGGCACCGGCTTCACCACCACGGGCTCGGGCACCACCAGCTCGGACACCACCAGCACCGGCACCACCAGCACCGGCACCAGTTCGAGTTCGGACACCACGGCGAGCAGCTCCACCACGGACTCGAACGGGTTGCTGACCGGCACGACGAGCGATCTCAGCGGCACCCATGCCACGACCGGGGGTTCCTGATCATGAATCAGGCCCTCGCCACGGCAAGCCCGCCCCACCCGATCGGACCAGGTGGGACCGCATCGACCTCCTGGCCCGTGTGGAGCACGACCGCGCAGGTCGTGGTGACCGATCCGGGCCAGCTCGACGCGGCCGTGCGGATCGTGGCCGACGAGATCGCCGCCGTCGACCAGACGGCCAGCCGGTTTCGCCCGGACGCGGAGATCATGCGGCTGGCCGCCGCAGATGGCGCGCCCCAGCAGGTCAGCGAGTTGCTGGCCGAGCTGATCGAGGTCGCACTGGACGCCGCGCGACGCACCGGCGGGGACGTTATCCCGACCCTCGGCGGCGCCCTGGCCGATCTGGGCTACGACCGCGACCTGTCCCTACTGGCGATGAACGGACCGCCCGTGCGGACAGTGCACCGGCCGGCGCCGGGCTGGCGGCGGATCAGCCTGGTCGGACGGATGCTGACCCTGCCGGCGGACGTCCAGGTTGATCTCGGGGCGACGGCGAAGGCGCACACCGCCGACCGTGCCGCCGCGCGGGTGGCCGCCCGGTTGGACACCGGGGTACTGGTCAGTCTGGGCGGTGACATCGCCACGGCGGGCCAGGCACCGACGGGCGGCTGGCAGGTACACGTCGCCGACCAACCGGGCGAGCCGACCTGCGTGGTCGGTCTTGCCAGCGGTACGGCGATCGCCACGTCGAGCACACTGGGCCGGCGGTGGCAGCGCGGCGACCGGCTGCTGCACCACATCCTTGATCCCCGTACCTGCCAGCCGGCCCCCACGGTGTGGCGAACGGTGACGGTCGCGGCCAGCACCTGCGTCGCGGCGAACACCGCGAGCACCGCGGCGGTCGTCCGCGGCCCGGCGGCACCCGGCTGGCTCGGCGGCCTCGGCCTACCGTCCCGGCTCGTCGACGCCGACCAGGAGATCACCACCGTCGCCGGCTGGCCGTCCCCGCCGGACCCCACCCGCCGTCTGGGCCAGACGCACGCGGTGGCTGCCAACGGTTCCGCGGAACCGGCCGGCATTCCTGCCGCGGCACGGAAACAGCAGGTCGGGGGCGCGCCGCGATGAGTGCCGACACCCTGTGGTATGTCGCGCGGGGCGCTGGCGTGGTGACGTTACTGCTGCTGAGCCTGAACGTCGCACTCGGCATCGTCGCCCGTTCGGGCCAGGGGTTTCCCGGCATGCCCGGCTTCGCCGTCGCCCAGGTGCACCGCACCGCGGCGCTGCTGTCGGTGGTCCTCCTCGGCATCCACGTGGCCACCCTGCTGCTCGACCCGTACGCGCAGCTGACCCTGCCCGATGTGGTTCTCCCCTTCGGCGCCGGCTACCGCCCGCTGTGGACCGGCCTGGGCACGTTGGCACTGGACCTGCTGGCGGCGATCATTGTGACCAGCCTGCTGCGCCAGCGGATCGGCCGGCGCGCCTGGCGGGTGGTGCACTGGTCGGCGTACGCGGCCTGGCCGGTATCGATCGGCCATGCGCTCGGCGACGGCACCGACAGTGGCACCCGATGGCTGCTGGCCATGGTGGCGGCCTGCGTGCTCGTCGTCGGTGGCGCACTGGCCTGGCGCCTGTCGGCGGGCTTCGGATCTCCGTCCCGCACCCCGGTGCGACGTCCTGGGCTGTCTGGGCCGTCTGGGCCTGACGATCGACCGCTGGTCACCGCGGGTTCCGCGACGCGGCCGGTCGCGACCAACAGCACCGCCGGTTGAGCCTGGGCCGCCGGCGCCTCTCTTCTTGGATCGGATCTCTCGGATGACCTTCGACGACTACGCCATGACCACCGACGACGCCAGTACCTTTCTCCCGACATCGCCCCCGGCATCGTCCTCCGCTGCGACTCGCCCAGCACGGCCCACACCGCCGTCCCACTCGGCACCGCCGACTCCCGGTAGGGCGCGGACGGGGGGTGACGACGATCGTCCGGTGACGTCCGAGGGTGGGGTCGGGGTGGTGCTGGGCCGTGGCGGGGAGCCGGTGGCCATGACCGGGCCGGGGCGTCCGACGCTGGGGGCTCGGCTGATGGGCCTCGCGGTGGCGGACCTTGCCGATCACGATCGGCTGTACGGTGCGGTGCCCTGGCGTGGGCCGGGTGGTTCGCTGCTGTACGAGCTGCGCGCCTCCGGGCTGACCGGCCGCGGCGGCGCGTCGTTTCCGACCTGGCGCAAACTGGCCACGGTCCTCGAGTCCGCCCGGCGCGGCGCTGTGGGGCCACCGGTGGTGATCGCCAACGCCGCCGAGAGCGAACCCGAAAGCGCCAAGGACGTGACCCTGCTCCTCCGGGCGCCGCACCTCGTCCTGGACGGGTTGCAGCTTGCGGCCGAGGCGGTCGGTGCCGGCGAGGCGGTCGTGTACGTCAAGGCCGGTCCGGGTGCACAGGCCATGCACCGCGCGTTGTCGCAGCGTCACGCCACGGGGCGCGACCGCTGCCCGACCCGGGTGCACCAGGCGCCGGCGACCTATCTGGCCGGAGAGGCCTCCGCGCTCGCCGCGGCCGTGGCCGGTGGCCCGGCCCGGCCGCACGCGCACTGGCTGCCACTGGCCGAGCGGGGCATCGGTGGACGGCCCACGCTCGTCGACAACGTCGAGACGCTCGCCCATCTGGCGACGATCGCCCGGTGGGGTGCGGGCTGGTTCCGCGGCGTCGGCACCGTGGACGATCCGGGCACCCTGCTCGTCACGGTGACCGGGGCGGTGCGGGTGCCCGGGGTCGTCGAGGTGCCGTTCGGCGGCACGCTCGGGGAGCTGCTCGCGCTCGCCGGTGGGGCCAGCGGACCGGTTGGGGCGCTGCGGATCGGCGGCTACGGCGGCACCTGGCTGCCGGCGTCCGCGCAGGCCGAGGGGGTCTTCTCGCGGGCGGGGCTCGCCGCGTGGGACGCGTCCCCCGGGGCGGGGATCGTCACGGTGCTGCCGGCGCACGCCTGCGGGCTGTCGCAGACCGCCCGCATCGTCGCCGAACTGGCCGGGCAGAGCGCGGGCCAGTGCGGTCCGTGCGTCACCGGCCTGCCGCGCCTGGCCGAGGCGACCGCCGCCATGGCCCGTCCGGGCTCCCCGGTCGGCCACACCGTTGTCAGCGCCTACACGCATGACCTGGGCGGGACCGACTCCCCCGGGCGGGCCAGTCAGCCCCGTCCCGGCAGCGTGTCCGGACGGGAGAATCCCGCCGCCGCAGCCAGCCGGGCCCTCGCACTCGCCGCCCTGGTAGCCGGACGCGGCGCCTGCCATCACCCGGACGGCGTCGCCCGCCTGGTCCGCAGCGCCCTGCGGACGTTCGCCGCCGACATCCGCGCCCACGCCGACGGCTACTGCCGCGGCAGCGCCCCCGCCTGACCGACCGCACGTCCGCACGTCCGCACGAAGCTCGTCCGCACGAAGCTCGTCCGCACGAAGGAAGCTCGTCCGCACGAAGGAGGATGTATGGCCCGCACGGCCCAGCAGACCGGACCCCTGCGGCTGTGGATCGACTGGACGGCCTGCGACGGCCGCGGCTGGTGCACCGAACTGCTCCCGGAACTACTCGACCGCGACCCCGACGGCTATCCCATCGCCCTCGATCCCGCCGTCGGCCAGACCCGCGATCTCACCGTCCCCGCACCGCTGACCGGCCACGCCCGGCGTGCCGCCGACCTGTGCCCGCGCCTCGCCCTGCACCTGCGTCCGGCGTCGCCCGACGTTGGCGCACGGGCCTGAACTGCTGGACGGAGATTGGAGGTGACAGTGGCGCAGGGCGGGGTACGGCACCACCACGACGCGATCACCACCGCACGACACCAGGACACGACGCGCAGAGACATGACGCGCAGAGACACGACGCACCGGGACACGACGCCGACCGACGCAGCGCAGAGAAAGGACCCGCCGCCATGACCAGGCCGTACACCGTGGACGACGCCAGCGAGACCCGCCACATCGCCGCTCCGACCGCCACTCCCCCGGCGAACCCCTACCGGGAGCAGCCCCACAGCACCCAGCCCGCCGGCCCCGGCCAGCCTGACCTCGGCCGGTCCGACGCCGGCCCGACCGACGCGGAGCAGACCCGGATCAGCGAGCCCCACGGCCGCCAGGCGTACAGCAGCCAGCCCTATGGCAGCCGGTATCCCGCTCCGTCGGCCTACCCGACCCACCAGAACGAGCCCGGCGGCTACCTGCCGTACCCGGATCCCGGCCGTGACCAGGTCGAGTACGGCAGCCCGTCGCCGCAGCTGCCGCAGCCCGGGGACACCGGCGCGGCGGGCGCGGAGCCGTCCGGCACGCGGACGCTGTGGATCCTCGCCTTCGTGCTCTCGGCTGTGGCGCTGCTCGTGCCCTTCGTCGGCTTCGCGGCCATCGCCTGCGGCGCCGTGGCCTGGGGCAAGGGCAGCCGCCGCGGCAAGCTCGCCACCTTCGTCGCCATCGGCGCCACCGTCGTCGGTTGGATCATCGGCGCCCTGCTCGTCCTGTCCTGACCACCGGCTCAGGGGTTCGGTCGGACCCTGCCGGACCCTGCCGGACTCTGCCGGACTCTGCCGGTGGCGTCCGAAAGTCTCGGCCGCCCCTACCCGACGGCCACCCCAGGGCGGTGCCGCAGCACCGTCACCCCTTCCATGCTGCGGCACCGCCCGACCCGCGCGGCTCCTGTCAACGTCCGCGGCGACCGAGCAGGCCGCGGACCGCCCGCACCCCCTGCCTCCGCACCCCCCTGCCTCCGCACC
Source organism: Frankia sp. R82 (assembly GCF_023716925.1). GTDB lineage: Bacteria > Actinomycetota > Actinomycetes > Frankiales > Frankiaceae > Frankia. The sequence goes on along the minus strand of NZ_JAMQQG010000030.1, from coordinate 28,897 downwards.
CCCCTGCCTCCGCACCTCCGTGCCTCCGCACCTCCGTGTCGGCCGTGGACGGCGACCATTCCGCCACGTCACGGATTCCTGCCGAGGCGGAGTGAAGGTTCCGGCCCGCCGATCCTTCACCTAGCCTCGGCAAGAACGGATCATGGGTTTCGGGCGTCCACGACCGAGCCGTTTGTGTCGCAGGGAGTGGTATGGATGACACGGAAAGCATCCATTGGTGGGCGTCGGGCATCCCTTGGTGAGCGTCGGGGGTGGATGGGCGTGAGCGTGTGCCGGCGGAACATCCACCGATCCCCAGAACGGTCACCGTCCGCCATCTGTGCGCGAAAAGTGATGGCACGGCTACATCTCGACGAGCCAGGGGCGCGGACAGACCCCATGGAGTCAGACGCTCAGCGGGATGCGGGTGGTTCGGGCCGTCAGCGGCGGGGGCAGGGACGCGACAGGGTGACGCGGTCGAACTCGGCGCCGTGTTCGTCGATGCCGCGCACGGTCAGGGTGGAGGCGCCGCCGGGGTGGCCGGGGGCGGACTCGACGGCGACGAAGGCGTAGTTGTCGAAGCGGGTGCGCGACCAGCTGATCGACTCGGGCGTCTTCGTGCCGTCGGGTGCCCAGACGTAGCTGTTCGGCACGACGTTGGAGCCGGGCGCGGCGAGCTTGCCGCGGTAGGACTCCAGCTCGCCGGTCTGGAAGGCGTAGCGCGGCCGGCCGGCGGAGCCGGCGGTGATGTAGATCGTGCCGTCGGTGGCCGGCTGGATCGTCGAGCCGTCGGGCGCCGCCCGGGTGGGGGCGTTGGCGCGGATCGGGTCGGTGCGCTCGTAGAGGTGGTTGTGACCCTGGAGCACGAGGTCGACCTGGTAGGTGTCGAACAGCTTCGTCCACGCGGCGCGCACGCCGCCGTCGCTGGCGTGCTGCGACGTCGTCGAGTAGGCGCAGTGGTGGAAGAAGCAGACGATGAAGTCGATGTCGGGGTCGTTGCGGTAGCCCCGCAGGGTCCGCTCCACCCAGGACGTCTGCGCGCCGCCGGAGTACCCGGTGTTCGTCTTGATCTCGAAGGAGACGTCGTTGGCGTCCAGGGACAGCACGGCGACGTTGCCGTAGACGAACGAGTAGACGCTCGGGCAGCCCTTGGGGCCGCCGCCGGGCAGGTCCAGGCGGGCGGCGTGGCCGCCGTAGCCGTGCGGGGAGTAGAGCGCCTCCATGTCGTGGTTGCCGGTGGCGAACATCCACGGGCTGCGCGCGGCGGACAGTTCGATGTCGGAGAGGTAGACGTCCCAGACGGTGGGGTCGAAGTTGTCGAAGCCGGTCGGCGGCTGACCGGTGGTCGTCCGCTTCGGCGGCTTGCCCATGCCGGACGGGTCGGCGTAGCAGATGTCGCCGGCGAGCAGGTGGAACGCGGGGTCGACGCGGGCGATCGCCGCGGTGATCGCCGAGGCGTGGGCGACGGTGGGCTGGTTGTCGTCCTTGTAGTAGTTGTCGTCGAAGACGCCCCTGGGATCGCCGGGGGGCGTGTGGTTGGAGCCGTGGTCGCCCATCATCGTGAAGGTGAACCGCCCACCGGAACGGCCCTTGGCGTGGCCGGTGCGGGTGGCCTGGATCGGCGTCGCCGCGCCGCCGGGCACACGGAAGCGGTAGTAGTACTCCCGCCCGGGCGCGAGCCGGTCGAGGGCCGCGTGCACGTAGAACTGCTCGACGGCCAGAATCGAGCCGTCGACCTGCGGGACCTGCGACAACAGCGGACGGATCTCCGCCTCGACGGTGCCACCGAGCGCGCGGGTCGGGCCGATGTCGACCAGAACGCGACCGCGGCCGGGACTGCGGGTGAGCTGGCCGGCCAGGCGCAGCTGACGGGCAGGGTCGGCGCCGAAGGCGGTGTGCCGGCCGCCGACCAGCAGCGGCGCGTCGTTCGTCGCGGCATACGCGGCCCGGCCGAACGGGGTCGTCCCCAGGGTGGCCGCACCGGCACCCGCCAGGCCGCCGAGCAGCAGGCCGCGGCGGCTCACCGGCCGTCGGCGCAGGAAGTTCTGCAACCAGTCGTGCTGTTCGGCAATGGTCATGTCCCGCGCAAGCTGCGCGGGAACTCCGGATGCCACCACTTCGTCTGAAGGACTCACAGGCATGGGTTCGAACGTAGAAGCGCTGCCCGTCACCCACGCCCACCGTCATATGGCCAGGGGCCGAAGAGTACGTAAACAACCAGGTCGCGCGTTCCAGCGTTCCACCGGTCCAGCGGTCCAGCGCACGGCCTGCCCGGCGGTTCGCTGGCGACCATCCCGGCCCGGGCCGGACGCCGGACAACGTCGGACAAGCCCGTACGGCAGACGGGAACAGAACTGAGCATCGAGAGGGATGCGTGTTACAAAGATTACGCGAGTATTTCGATCACGTTTCTTTTTGCGATACAACCGGACTGTGGCATGAAGTAGCCGTTCCGCTGGATACGATGCCGCGGTGACACTGAAAGATTCGGGGGACGGCCAGCGGGAGCACACCTCCGCACACCCGCCGGTATCGCGGGCGGAAAAGGTTTCGGTGCAGGTTGCCCGGGCGATCGTTCGCCAGCTGGCGGAACTGCCCCGCGGCACGAGCCTGCCCGGTGAAGCACAGATGATCGAAAGTTTCGGCGCGAGCCGCAGCTCCGTGCGCGAGGCCCTGCGCATTCTCGAGGTGCAGGGCCTCATCACGATCCGGCCCGGTCCGGGCGGCGGCCCGGTTCTGGTCGGCCCGCAGAGCTCGGCACTGGGCCGCACCGCCACCTTGTTCTTTCACCTGCTCCAGGCCCGCTACGCGCATCTGCTGCACGCCCAGGTGGCACTCGAACCGCTGCTGGCCCGCCTCGCCGCCACCAATCCCGACCGCGAACAGGTCTGCGCCCTGGCGGAGTTCACCGAACCCGCGCCCGCGGACCTGGAGACGTTGACCTACCTGGACCGCGCCACCGCCTTCCACGCGGCGCTGATCGCGGCGTCCGGCAATCCCGTGCTGACCCTGATCTGCCAGTCGCTGCGCGACATCGCCGAGGACCGCCTGGCCACCCGCGTCCGGGGCGCCGTGGTCAACGACCCGCGCGAACGGCAGGCGACGATCGGCGAACACCAGGCCATCGCCGCCGCCATCCTCGCCGGCGCGGCCGACACCGCCGAGGCCCGAATGGCCGCGCACATGGAGGCCTACTGCACCCGCGTCCTGGCCAGGCACGCCGAACTCGTCCAGGAGATCGTCGACTGGCACTGAACGCCGACTGGTACTGAACGCCGATCGGCCCGAGCCGTGCCACCGGCAACCAGACCCTTCCGTTAGGGTAGCTTTTTCTTTTCCGCACATATTCATCTGTTGACAGTGCCCGACCTGTGGATTTACTGTGGCTGCCACCTGACCGGAGCCTCCGGGATTCGGGCGATGCATTCATGTCGCCCCGCCATTTTGGTGGCACCGCGGTTTTTCGCGCACACTTTCTTCGACGTTGTCGAGTGGCTGTCGAGTATCGGGGGCACACATGCCAGTGACGAGTCTCGCGTCGCGGGTGGTCGGCCAGGCAAAGGCATCCTTACGACGCCACGAGCGGTTACGCGGCGGAGTCGTCGCGGCGAAGGACGCCGCCTGGCAGGTACGGGTCGCTCTCGACACCGTGCGCCACGGCGCGGTCGTCGTCGAGGACGAATACGGCATCGCCCTGCTCGTCCCCGCCGACCAGCGGGATCGGCTGCGTTCCCTGATGCGCCGCCCGGGCGATCGGCCGGCCTTCCACCTGATGGACCGCATGCTCGTCGAGGGCGATGTCGTGCTCGACGTCGGCGCCAATCTGGGCGTCTACAGCGTGCATGCGCAGCGCCACGTCGGTGCGTCCGGGCAGGTTTTCGCCTTTGAGGCCGTGCCCGCCACCGCCGACCGGCTCACCCAGACCCTCGCGCTCAACCAGGCCGGCGATGTTCAGGTGGTGCGGGCGGCCGTGACCGAAACCGCCGGCACCGCCACCATGCACGTCTTCGACGACCCGGCCTGCGGCTGGAACTCCCTCGGCAACCACCCCATGTACGGCTACGACGGCTCGACCGTCCGCCCGAGCAGCACCGTCGAGGTGCCCGCGATCACGCTGGACGAGTTCGCCGCCGAACGGCACCTCGACCGGGTCGCCCTGTGCAAGGTCGACGTCGAGGGCTTCGAGCGCCACGTCTTCGCCGGCGCCCGCGGCCTGCTCGCCGAGCACCGCATCGACGTGCTCTGCTTCGAGATCAGCGAGGATGCCCTGGTCGGCGAGGGCGGCGCCCCCGTCGAGGTCTTCGACGCCCTCGGCACCCACGGCTATCTGACCTACCGCCACGACGAGTCCGACGACACCCTCGTCGGCCCGATCGACCCCGCCGCCGAGCAGCGCCGCCTCGCCGCCGAACCGGTCCGCCCGTACGTGGCCAACTACTTCTCCACCGCCACTCCCACCCTGCTGAACGCCGCCCTGGTCTGACCCGCGTCACGGCGCCCCGTCGCCGCCGGACGCACGACAGCGGCCGGCCGAGATCGGCCATCAGGATCCATGCGTAACACCGCGCCGCGCGCCGGCCTCGGCCGCCCGACGCACATCCACATCAGGATCCTCGACAGCCCGCGCACGCAGCCAGCCCACCGTCGCCGGATCCTCACGCCACCCCGACACCACCGCCCGCACCGCCACCTGCCGCACATCCTCGTCAGGATCGTGAACGGCCCGCGCGCGCACCCAACCCACCGTCGCCAGGTCCTCACGCCACCCCGACACCACCGCCCGCACCGCCGCCTGCCGCACCGACCAGTGGGCATCGTGGACAGCACGCGCACGCAACCACCCCACCGTCCCCGGGTCCGCACCCCACCCCGACACCACCGCCTCCAGCGCCGCCTGCCGCACGTCCTCGTCAGGATCGTGAACGGCCCGCGCACGTACCCAACCCAGCGTCTCCGGATCCTCACGCCACCCCGACGCCACCGCCTCCACCGCCGCCTGCCGCACAAAACCATCAGGATCCTCGACGGCCCGCACACGCAACCAGCCCAGCGTCGCCGGATCCGTACTCCACCCCGACACCACCGCCCGCACCGCCGCCTGCCGCACCGACCAGTGGGGATCGTGAACGGCCCGCGCCTGCACCCAACCCACCATCACCGGATCCTCACGCCACCCCGACACCACCGCCCGCACCGCCACCTGCCGCACCGACCAGTGGGGATCGTGAACGGCCCGCGCCCGCAACCAACCCGGCGTCGCCAGATCCTCACGCCACCCCGACACCACCGCCCGCACCGCCGCCTGCCGCACCGACCAGTGGGCATCCTGAACGGCCCGCGCGCGCAACCAACCCACCATCACCGGATCCTCACGCCACCCCGACACCACCGCCTCCACCGCCGCCTGCCGCACCGACCAGTGGGCATCGTGAACGGCCCGCGCACGCACCCACCCCACCATCACCGGATTCTCACGCCACCCCGACACCACGGCCCGCACCGCGGCCTGCCGCACAAAACGGTGCTCATCGTGGACGGCACGCACACGCAACCAACCCAGCGTCTCCGGATCCTCACGCCAGTTCGACGCCACCGCCTCCACCGCGGCCTGCCGCACAGAACCATCAGGATCCTCGACGGCACGCACACGCAACCAACCCGGCGTCTCCGGATCCTCACGCCAGTTCGACGCCACCGCCTCCACCGCCGCCTGCCGCACAAAACGGTGCTCATCGTGGACGGCACGCACACGCAACCAACCCGGCGTCTCCGGATCCTCACGCCACCCCGACGCCACCGCCTCCACCGCCGC
>NZ_JAMQQG010000030.1:0-23006 GCF_023716925.1 Frankia sp. R82 | reverse complement strand
CGTACCCAACCCAGCGTCTCCGGATCCTCACGCCACCCCGACGCCACCGCCTCCACCGCCGCCTGCCGCACAAAACCGTGAGGATCCTCGACGGCACGCACACGCAACCAACCCAGCGTCTCCGGATCCCCCTGCGACCCCGACGCCACCGCCCGCACCGCCACCGCCCGCACCGCGGCCTGCCGCACAAAACGGTGCTCATCCTGGACGGCACGCACACGCAACCAACCCGGCGTCTCCGGATCCTCACGCCACCCCGACGCCACCGCCTCCACCGCCGCCTGCCGCACAAAACCGTCAGGATCCTCGACGGCACGCGCACGCAACCAACCCGGCGTCTCCGGATCCTCACGCCAGTTCGACGCCACCACCTCCACCGCGGCCCTGCGAAGCCGATAGTCCAACACGGAACTGGTCGCAGCGAAAAAACGCCGACGAGTGTCCGGCTCATCCGTAAACAGCGAGACGAAGATTCCGCCGATCAGTTTCGATGTGGGCCACCATGCAATACTACCGCCCAGAACAACAAACCAGTCGCGATAGCGGGCACGACCGGGCCACCTGGAGCCGACAACTTGAATCAGCGGCAGAATTTCCTCTTCTATCATTCTGTCGACTTCCGATGCCGATCTGCCCGCCGAGTACTCCAAGGTTTCGATCAAGGACTCCAGAATCTTTCTGCCCTGCAACTCGGCCGCCGCGAGGTTACGCACCTCCACAAAGCAACGCACCGCTAGGACCAGATTTCGCGGCGAGAATACTGCGGTTTCCATTCCAAACGGGTTGGCTTCTTTCGCCAGATAGTCGACAATCTGGCGAGAAAAACGGTCACCGAGGATTCCCGCGACCAGAAGAAGAACCTCCTGCCAGGCCTCGTCCGCCCAGTGCTCCCCGAAGACGCGGCTTCTCAGATAGTCGGGGTCGATCTCACGGGCGTGGAAGCGCTGCACGATCTCCTGGGCGGAGAAGTACTCAAGAAAAGCATGATGGACAAACCCGTAGACGTCCGCACCATATCGACTCAGGATGAAATTCCGTTCCCAGAACTGGGCCAGCATCACCCGTGCGGCCTGCCGGGCCGCGGGTACCTCCAGCTGATACTGACTACGCAGGTAGCTCGCGAACTCATTGACCAGATCCGCCCCGCGAATATGATTTCCGGCCAGACCTTTCCGACCGTTCTGCATGCGCGCGGCAACGCGACGCAGCAGCTCACGGCGATCCTCGCTGTCAATGTAGTCAATTACTACGTTGACATCACGCAGGTGCCGGTTGATATCCCACTGCTCGACGAGGACCGCGGCGGCGTGGGCATAGACTTCGTGCCGGTCACGCGGCAGCTCCTGGCGCCGTCCGATGATCGCCAGTATGGTCAGAAGCAGCGGGTTTCCCGCAAGCTCCCGAATAGACGCGGAACCGTGGATCGCCCGCAGCAACCGGTCCCGTCTGGGGGCGATCTCGCCCGGCCGGTCGTGCAGCGCCAACTGGTACCAGCTGTCGGCAAATCTACCGACCTGTTCATCGTCGAGATCCTGGATGGTGTAATGGGTGAACCCGGCGTCATCCAGCACGGAACGCCGGTAGCCGATCACCCGGGACGTGACCACGATCCGCACCAGAGGGTAGCGAGCGGCGAAGCCGACGATCTGCCGGGCGACCGCCTCACGTTCCTTCGGGTCGAACAGCTCGTCCAACCCATCGAAGACCACCAGGGCGTGACCGTCACGGCGCAGGTGGTCGTCCAGCCGGTCCGCGGGAAGTCCCAGGCCATCCGTCTCATGGAGGCGGTGCAGGTAGTCCAGAAACGTCGGGCACTCCCGCCGCAGATCCACAAACAGCCGTAGCTCAACCAGGATCGGCAGTCTCCCTTCCAACCCGGACAGACGATGCTCACCTGCACCGCCAGCGAGCGACAGCACCAGAAAACGCGCGAGCGTCGACTTCCCTGCGCCGGGGTCGCCGAGAAGCACAAGCAGCCGGTGCTCCGCTGCCGTCACGACATCCAGGACCGGCTGCACCGGCCGCTGCGCGTACGTGTCCCTCGCGTGCACCAGGCGATCGAGATCCAGGCCGTCCGGCAGATCGGACTCATCGATCTCACCAGCTTCCACCAACCGGCGCCACAGCTCCTTGGACAGCTCCACCGGCGGCGGGTCCGCCCGCACTCCCTGCGGCACGAAGACCGACTGCAACAGCACCGGCAGATGTGTTTCATGCTCGACAGGGGTCAGCACTTCGAGATCCAGCCGCCGGTACCGCTGGACCAGCTGGCTCAGATATGCCGACCGCACCGCGAGAGGAAGCCCACCACGCCCGACCGGTTCCGCGCCGGCGCCAGCCGTCCCGCCATCCGAGGAAAGCGGGTAGTACTTGCGCAGTGCGGCCAGCAGGTCATCGATGGCCTTCACCTGGTCCGCCCAGTAGACCGCGACCTGCGTACCGAAGACCGCGCTGTCCAGGTCGGCATCCTGGTCCATGTGCACGGGAAAGATCCGCGCCTGCGGCCCGCGACTGCGCGCGGCATTCAGCAGATGCCGGGGCAGCCGGGTCCCCATGGCGCGCGCTGTTCCACACAGCACGACCGGACCGTTCTGGCTCAGGACGCGCGATGCCTCCTCGGTGAGGGACTCGCCGACGACGACATCGCCGAAATGCCAGACGTCGTAGCCGGCCGTGCGCAGGGGCACTGCCAGCTCCTCGGCGCGCGCCTCCTCACCGGGGGCATGCGCCAGCAGGACCGTGATCATCGATTGTGCTCCGATTACCGGTTGATGGCCGCCAGCAGAGCTGCCACCCCGCTATCCCAGTCGGCAACCAGATCCGCTGCCTTCAGATCGGCCAGGACTGCGGGCGCGCTGCCACCCGTCAGCACGGCCGGCAGCACACGGACCGGATGGCCCTCCAACTGGCGGGCCATCGTCGACGCCCATTCTCGCGAAATCCACGGCGCCTCCACCGTCCCACTAGACAGGCACAACACCACGAAATCGGCTGCGGCCAGCCCGGAATTCATCGCGCCCACGATGGAGTCGCCGGCGATGACCTCCCAGATATCGAGCCATACCGTGTGACCCGCCAGGCGAAGCGCCTCGGCCAGCTGTTCGGCCAGTACAGCATCAGCACCTCGATGGCTGACGAACACGTGCGCCACCCCCGCGCCCCCGTTCCGGTTGGCTGCGCGGGCTGCAGGCGACCCGCACGTCGGCACAAACTACACCGGGCCCACTGACATGAAGGAATACCGGATCATCCTGGCACGGATATTCCGGGCGCCATCAGGCGGCCAGCGCTACCGATGGCACCGGCGTCGGCATCCGGCCATCACAGCGGATCGGTGCGCACAGCGGATCGGGAGGTGGACACCGCAGATCTCCGTCCGGAAGGGCGGTCTCCGGACGTCCAGTGGCAGGCGGTCCGGCCGGCGGCCGGGCGTCGGCACAGGTCACGGTGCGTGGCACCGTTCACGGCCGGATGCCCCGGTCGGGCCACGGTGCGATGATTAGCCTGGTAAGAGTTCGGCGACACCGCCTCCAGGCAGAACGGAACGCGGCAGGCTGGGCTGGCGAAGCGGTGGAGGGGTGCGACATCAGCGGGACACGAGCACTGCCGGAGTGGGCCGAACCGGGCGTCGAGCAGGTGGAGCCGGGAGTGCACCGGATTCCGCTGCCGCTACCGAACGACGGGTTGCGGGCGGTCAACGTGTACGCGCTCGAGCAACCGGACGGGCTGGTGCTCATCGACGCGGGCTGGTCGGTGCCCGAGGCGGAGAAGCAGCTCGAGGCGGCGCTGGGCAAGCTCGGTGCGGGGCTCGGGGACATCCGGCGGTTCCTGGTCACCCACATCCACCGTGATCATTACACCCAGGCGGTGGTGCTGCGGCGGCGGTTCGGGATGCAGGTGGCGCTCGGCATCGGGGAGCAGCCGGCGCTCGACCGGTTTCTCCACAACACGCGGGCGCAGGGTCGGGAGAACCAGCGCCGCACCCTGGTGCGCCTGGGTGCCCAGGAGCTCGCCACCGAGATCATGCGGTTCTTCGACCAGCAGATCGCGCAGGACGAGTCCACCGACGAGTGGGAGCTGCCCGACGAGTGGCTGCAAGCTCCGGTGGACGTCCCGCTCGACGGGATCACCCTGCGGGCCGTGCCCACCCCGGGGCACACCCGCGGGCATGTGGTGTTTCACAACGAGGCGTCCCGGCTGCTGTTCGCCGGCGACCACGTGCTGCCGACCATCACCCCGTCGATCGGGCTGACCAGCGATCCGGGGCCGCTGCCGCTGGGGGCGTTCCTGGACTCGCTGCGTCTGGTCCGCTCGATGCCGGACGCCCGGCTGCTGCCCGCCCACGGCCCGGTCACCGACAGTGCGCATGCCCGGATCGACGAGCTGCTCGCCCATCATGCGACCCGCCTGGACGTCGCCGAGGACGCCGTGCGCGTCGGCGCCGACACGTCCTACGCCGTCGCGCGGGCGATGACGTGGACGCGCCGGGCCCACGCCTTCGACGACCTCGACATGTTCAACCGGATGATGGCCGTCACCGAGACCGCGGCCCATCTGGACCTGCTCGTCGCCCAGGGCCGCCTGCGTGCCGGCGAGGTCGACGGCATCCTGCACTACGCCGTGGCGTAGACCCCGCCGTGGCGAGCGCCTACCGGAACCCGGCGGTGGGATGGGGCCTGTAGGGGGCCGTGGGCCGTGGGCCGTGGGCCGTGGGCCGTGGGCCGTGGGCCGTCCGGATCGTGTCAGCGCAGGCCGGGCTCGCGGGGCAGGCCGAGAATACGCTCGGCGATGACGTTGCGGCTGATTTCGGAGGTGCCGCCGGCGATCGTCAGCGCCCGGCCCATCAGATAGGCGCGGCCGAGCTCCGCCTCCGCGCCCGTCGCGACGGCGGCGCCGGCGATCCGCACGGCGAGCTCGCTGGCCTGCTGGGCGCACTCGGCCGCCGCCAGCTTGCTCACGTTGCCCTCCGGGGACGGCCCGGCGCCGACGACGGCCCGCTGCACCGAGCGCAGGTTCAGCACGTCCAGGGCATGGGTGACGGCGAGCAGGTGGCCGACCTCGCGGGCCACGCCCACGTCGGCGGCGGCGTAGCGGGCCTGCAGCTCGGGCAGCCGGGCCACCGAGCGGCGGTCACCGCCGCTGCCGCCGCCGATGGAGACCCGTTCGTTGCCGAGCACCGCGCGGGCGACCGTCCAGCCGGCGCCGACCGGGCCGACGACGTCGGCGTCCGGGACGAACACGTCGTCGAAGAAGACCTCGTTGAACAGGGCCTCGCCGGTGATTTCGCGCAGCGGGCGGATCTCGACGCCGGGCCCGGTCAGATCGATCGCCACCGTGGTGATGCCACGATGCTTGGTCGCGGACGGGTCGGTCCGCACCGTCGCCAGGCCCCGGTTGCAGCTACGGGCACCGGTCGTCCACACCTTCTGCCCGGTGATCCGCCAGCCGCCGTCGACCCGGTCGGCACGGGTGGTGACCGCGGCGGCGTCGGAGCCGGCGTTCGGTTCGCTGAACAGCTGGCACCACACCAGGTCCCCGTGCAGGCTCGGCGGCAGCCACCGCGCGATCTGCTCCGGCGTGCCGTGCTGGGTGATGCTCAGCAGCACCCAGCCGCCGATCGCCAGGTCCGGTACGTCCACGCCGGCGAACTCCGCCTCGACGACGAGCTGTTCGACCGGCCCCGCCCCGCGCCCCCACGGCTTCGCCCAGTGCGGGACGAGGTAGCCGCTGTCGGCGAGCAGCCCGCGCCGCTCGGCTTCGGGCGCGGCGAAGTACCGTTCGACGAACGCCCGGGCCTGCCGACGATACTGCTCGGCCTGCGGCGGCAGCTCGACGGCGAAGCGCCGCGTCACCCCGGCCCGCACCAGCGCCGCGACGTCCTCGCACGCACCGTCGACCGGCCCGGCGAGCACCGCCAGTGCCGCCGCGCGACGCAGGTGCAGATGCGCGTCGTGCTCCCAGGTGAACCCGATGCCGCCGTGCAGCTGGATGTTCAGCCGGGCGTTGTGCTCGTACGCCGGCAGCGCGAGCGCCGCCGCCGCCACCACCGCCAGCTCTCCCCCGGCCACCAGCTCGCCGCCGGCCGGGCCGCCGTCGAACGCCCGGGCGGCGTCCCAGGCGGCGGCGGTGGCGAGCTCCGTCTGGACGAACATGTTCGCCAGGTGATGTTTCACCGCCTGGAATCCGCCGATGACGCGGCCGAACTGCTCGCGGATCTTCGCATGCTCGAGTGCCATCGTGAGCGTGGCCCGCGCCCCACCGGCCGCCTCCGCGGCGGCGAGGACGCGCAGCACCCGCACCGCCACCGCCCGTCCGCCGGGCAACACCCCCGCCGGATGCGGCGCCACCCCGCGCAACGTGAGCGCGGCCAGCCCCAGGGACGGATCAAGTGCCCGCTCGGCCGGCCGCACCGTCAATCCGGGCGCGTCCGCCACCACCACAACAAGATCGTCCGCGCCGACCGGCACCAGGTGAATCCCCGCCCACACCCCGCCGAGGGCCGCCGGCACCTCCCCGTCCAGCAGCAGCCCCGCCGGCGGCGCACCCGCTGTACCGGACGTACCCGCGACGCCCACAGTGCCGGCGGCGTCGGCGATCACCGTGGCAGCGGTCGCCAGCGAGGCGACGCGGCTGCCGTCGACGAGGCCGGGCAGCAGGGCCGCGCGCAACTCGGCCCCACCGACCGCGGCGATGACCGCGGAGGCGGCCACCGTCGACAGGAACGGGCCGCCCGCGACCTGCCCGCCGAGGCCCTCGCCGACGATCGCGAGTTCCGCCAGGCCGAACCCGGACCCGCCGTACTCCTCGGGCAGATGCAGCCCCAGCCAGCCGAGCTCCGTCATGCGCCGCCAGGCCGACTCCGCCCAACTGTCGCCCACACCCGGCGGTGCCTCGCCGCCACCGGCGGACGCCCCCGCACCACTCTGGTGTTGCGCGGAACCACCACCCAGGTGTTGCGCGGAACCGTGCGCGGGCGGCGGCGCTGGGCGGGCGGTGCGGTAGATGCTGGGTGGGCCCTCCAGCGGCGGAGGCAGTGCGTCCACTGCCCGGCGGGTCAGTGCGCGCAGGTCCTCGGCCACGGCGACGTCGCGCACCACCTCGGCGAGCGCCCGGTGGTCGTCGGTGATGGCCAGGGGCATGGGACTCCCTTCCGAACCTGTGGTCCAGCAGGCAACCCTGTGGTCCAGCAGGCAACCCTGTAGTCCAGCAGGCAACGTAGTGCACCGGGAGAACATCCCGCCACGACTGCGCGCGGGAGCCGTCGGCGCACAAAACCGTCGGCCACGGCGGCTGCAACTGGTATCGCGATCGTCACTGTCGCGGGCCGGACGGGCGACGATCCGGGCCGGGCATCATGAGCCGGTGGCCGCCTGCCCCCGGACCTCGCGCGCACGTCGCCGTGGTCCGGGCGGGTACGCAGGGCTGCTGATGGCCGTTCCCGTGCTGCTCGGCATCCTGCTCATGCACGGCGGCCTGTCCGCCCCCGCCGGCGCCGGCACCGGTACGGGTGCCCCAGGACGCCAGGCCCCGCCGCCGACGCACCTCGCCGAGGCGTCGACACGTCACGCCGCAATGCTCGAAAGCCACGGCAGCCACGGCAGCCACGGCAGCCACGGCGATCACGGCGATCACGGCGGCGGGCACGAGGGGCATGACGGGCACGGCTGGCATGGCGGGTTGACCTGCCAGGCGTTTCTCCGGGCGGCCGGGGCGCTGGTGCTGCTGGTCGCCCTGCTCGTCGCCGCGAGGCTGCGGGTGGCCCGGGCGGCGCCGCGACCGTCCGCAGTCGCACCACCGAGGACGGGACGGTCTCCGCCGCCGGGCGGCCCGTTCTCGTGCTCGGTGCCGTTGTTCACCTCGCTCTGCGTGCTGCGTCGGTAGACCGACGAACTCCCGCGCGCCCGCCGCAGACCACCGCCGGCGTGCCGTCCGTCGCCGTCTTCACTGACCTTCACCCGACGAGGAGCCCGCATGAAACGGCTCGTCCTGTTCGTTTCCGCCCTGCTGGCCGCAGCTTTTCTCACCGCCTGCGGCAGCAGTACCCCGGATCACAACAGCACCGACACCCGTTTTGCCCAGGACATGATCCCGCACCATCGGCAGGCCGTCGACATGGTCGGCCTGGTGTCGACCCGTACCCAGAACGCCCAGATCAGGGCCCTCGCCACCCAGATCCATGCCGCCCAGACCCCCGAGATCGTCACCATGACCGGCTGGCTCACCGCCTGGTCCGAACCCGTCCCGTCCGCCGTCGACAGCGCGAGCGCGGACGACGGGCACCCCACCCACACCCACCGCATCGGCGGGCATGAGGGCCACGACACCAGCGGACACGACACCAGCGGACACGACACCAGCGGACACGGCACCAGCGCAGACGGCACCGCCGGCAAGGCCGGCATGGGAATGATGTCGGACGAGGATCTGGCAGCGCTGGCGAAGACGTCCGGGACGGCGTTCGACACCATGTTCCTCACCATGATGATCACCCATCACGAGGGTGCGATCGCCATGGCGGCCATGGAGCTGCAGGGCGGCCGGTACCCGCCGGCCAAGCAGCTCGCCGAGCACATCCGGACCTCGCAGACCGCCGAGATCGCCACGATGCGAGGTCTGCTCGGCGCCCGCTGAGCCCGCACAGCGACCGCACAGCGGCGACACAGCGATCTCGCAGCGGCGGGCCTGACCGTTGGGACCATGACACCAGCGCAGGCGAGCCCGCCGCCGTCCACGATCACGCCGCCGGACCGGTGGCCGGTGACCGAGCAGCCCTTGGCCACCGGCTCCCCGCCCCGGCGCCACCGGCCCGAACCCGGTGGACGGCGGCGCCAGGCCGGCGACGGCCACCACGGACCGAGCCTGACCCGCCGCCTGCTCCAGGGCCCCGCGGACGACCCGAGGTGGGCACGCCCGGCCCTGCTCGTCCTGCTCGGGGTAACGGCGCTGCTGTACCTGTGGAACCTGAGCGCGTCCGGCTATGCGAACAGCTTCTATGCCGCGGCCACCCAGGCCGGTTCGCAGAGCTGGAAGGCGCTGCTGTTCGGTTCGCTGGACGCCGGAAACGCGATCACGGTGGACAAGCCGCCGGCGTCGCTGTGGGTGTCGGGGCTCTCGGCGCGGATCTTCGGGTTCTCGTCCTGGTCGGTGCTGGTGCCGCAGGCACTCGAGGGGGTGGCCGCGGTCGGTCTGCTCGCCGCGACGGTGCGGCGCACCGCCGACGTCCGCACCGGGCTGCTCGCGGGCGCCGCGTTCGCCCTCACGCCGGTGGCGGCGCTGATGTTCCGCTTCAACAATCCGGACGCGCTGCTGGTGCTGCTGCTGGTCGGCGCCGCCTACGCGACGGTGCGGGCCGTCGAGCGGGCGAGCTGGCGCTGGCTCAGCGTGGCCGGCACCTGCCTCGGATTCGCCTTCCTGACGAAGCTCGCGCAGGCGCTGCTGATCGTGCCCGCACTCGGGCTCGCCTACCTGGTCGCCGCGCCCACCGGGCTGCGCCGCCGGCTGGTGCACCTGCTGGCCGGCCTTGGCACGATCATCGTGTCCGCCGGCTGGTACGTGGCGCTGGTCGACCTGTGGCCGGCCGGATCCCGCCCCTACATCGGCGGTTCCACGAACAACAGCCTCTGGCAGCTCGCACTCGGCTACAACGGCCTCGGACGGATCTTCGGTGCCTCCGCCGGGTCCGGCGCCGGCGGTGGCGGCGGTGGGATGGGCGCCTCGTTCGGCGGTCCGACCGGCATCACCCGACTGTTCGCCGAGCGGATGGGCGGAGAGATCTCCTGGCTGCTGCCCACGGCGCTGCTCGCCCTGGTCGCCGGCCTGTGGGCGACCCGGCGCACACCACGCACCGACGCCCGCCGGGCCGCCCTGCTGCTGTGGGGTGGCTGGCTGCTGGTCAGCGGCCTGGTGTTCAGCTACATGAGCGGCATCATCCATCCGTACTACACCGCCGCCCTCGCCCCGGCGATCGCCGCGCTGGTCGCCGGCGTCGGCTGCGGCCTGTGGCAGGTCCGCGACCGCCGTTCGGCGCGGATCGCCCTGGCCGCGATGGTCGCCGTCACCGGCGTCTGGAACCACGTGCTGCTCGACCGGGTGTCGACCTGGCTGCCCGCCCTGCGCTGGATCATCCTGATCGGCTGCCTGCTCGTCGCCCTGGCCCTCGCCTTCGGCGCCGCCGGACGTCCCGCCGCAGGCCGCCCCGGACGCCTTGCGGTCGCGTTCGCCCTGGCCACCGCGCTCGGCCTCGGCGCCGGCAGCACCGCCTACACCCTGGCCACCGTCGCCCAGGCGCACACCGGCTCCACCCCATCCTCGGGCCCGGCCGTCGCCTCCGCCCAGGACGGCGGCCCCGGCCGCGGAACGCGCGGCGACTTCGGCGGCCAGCCCCCCACCGGCCCCCCCGGCACCACCTCCCCCACCACCCCCACCACGTCCACCACCGCCACGACCACCGGCACCACCGGCACCACCCCCACCACGTCCAGCACCGCCACGACCACCGGCACCCCGTCCACCACGTCCAGCACCGGCACCCCGTCCACCACTGGCACGTCAGCCACCAGTGGCACGACGCAGGCAGCCGGTGACATGGGGAACGGCGGTGGGCAGCGCGCGAACTCGGAACTGGTCGCGCTGTTGTCGAAGTCGACGACGACCTGGGCAGCGGCCACCTCCGGGGCGACGACCGCCGCGGAGCTGGAGCTCGCCAGCGGACAGTCCGTGATCGCAGTCGGCGGCTGGGACGGCAGCGACCCAGCTCCCACCCTGGCCCAGTTCCAGCAGTGGGTGGCCGAGGGCCGCATCCACTACTTCGTCTCGGGCGGGATGGGCGGGATGGGCGGGAACAACGGCTCGACCTCGACCGCATCGCGGATCGCGACCTGGGTCGCCGCCCACTACACCGCCACCACCGTCGGTGGCCAGACCGTCTACGACCTCACCGCCGCCGCCTCAGGCTGACCACCCACCGGGCGTTCCTCGGCCCCGGTCCGCGCCGGATCCCTCCGGTGCGGACCGGGGCCCTTCGCGTTCCCAACCACCCCGCCCCGACTCTGCTGGCCGCTTCGGTGGCGACAGAAACATCATGGCTGCGCCGCCGCGAACGCGCCCACCAACCAGCCCACTCTCCGCAGCCAAACCGCACCTCACTCCCACAGGCAGCAACACCACCCCGCCACCGCCACGTCCCGCGACCGGTCTCGAAGCAAGATCCGCATACACAGGTCGCCGCCAGGGGGCAAAACGGACACAGACACCCCCACGGCGTCCCATCTGCACCCCACATCCTCGACCCTCGACCCTCGACCGCGCAGTCACAGAAAGTAATGCCGATAGGGGAATGACGCTGCGTCGCATGAACAGGCCAGCGGGGTAACTCTCGTCCGACTACACCCGGCCGCGCTCCATACCTTCGGCCAGCAACCCTCACCGCAGGCCGCCAACACCGACCTCGGCACCGACCGCCGACCTCGGCACCGACCGCCAGCACCGGCACCGACCGATACAACGGCCGGCACCCGTCAAGACCGGCAGCAACAAGCCCGGTGACGTTTCGTAAGGATGTCGGACCTTACCGATAGCCTGGCCGCTTCACTCCCGCCCCGGCGACCCACCGCCACCAGGCCACTTCGGTCACACTTCGAATCAGGAAATCCACGGACAGCGATTTTTTATCCTGCTCCAGGGTCAAATCGCTAACCCGACGTGAACCGCTGCCAATAGGTGACACTTAGCCAGGTAAGTGTCTGCAGAGAGACCACCGCACCTTTTCGCATCACTATCGGTGATCGACCGCCTGACAACAGCGCTTCCGACGCCCCCAGACCGCCAGACCTGATGCTCAGGCCGACCGAGCCGCGCCCACGAACTCGCGGATGAGGCGGGTCAGCTCGAGGGGCTGGTCGCTCTGCACGGCATGGCCGGCGCCGGTCACCACCGCGTCCCGCAGGGACGGCAGCCGCCGGCGGAACTCGACGATGTCGCTGTCGTGCACGAACCGCGAGTCACCGCCGCGGACCAGCAGGGTCGGTGCGGTGATCGCATCGACGTCGTCCCACAGCGGGAACAGGTCAGCGGGGTCGCGACCGTCCTGCCGGCCCACCGCCCCCGCACCCCGCGCCGCACGCGGCCCGAACAGGTCGTAGCGCCAGCCCCACCGGCCATCCGGCAGACGACGGGCGTTGTGCCGAACCCCGCGGCGCACCGCGGCGGCCGGCCGGTTCGGGCTCAGCGCCGCGGTCCCGGCCACCATCTCCTCGAACGAGTCGAACGTCGGCGGGCCACTGATCAGTGCCACGGTGCCCAGGTCGGCGCCCTTGGGCATCCGGTCGGGCTCGGTGACCTGCGGGGTGACGTCGACGATCACCACATGACGACACAGTCGCGGACGGGTCGCCGCCAGCCGGATCGTGGTGGCGCCGCCGAGCGACATCCCGACGACGGCGATCGCCTCAGGCGCGAGCGCCGGCAACACCGCTCCGAGTGCGTCCGCGTTACGCCACGGACCGTAGTCACGGTCGTCGCGCCAGGACGAGTGGCCGTGCCCCGGCAGGTCGAACGCGAGCGCCGGGCGGCCCAGCGCGAGGGCGACCGAATCCCAGGTGTGGGCGTTCTGCCCGCCACCGTGCAGGAACACGATCTCGGGTTCGGCGCGCCCCCACCGCAGGTAGCTCAGCCGGCCGCCGTCCGGCAGGTCGGCGAAGCCGCGGCTGACGTCCGGCCGCCCGGCCCATGGCAGACCGAGTTCCTCGGCGTTCTCGTGCAGGAGGCCGAACTCGTCGTAGTCGTCGGCGCCCAGCGTGCTCTCGACATCGGTGGCCACGGTGCCCCACTCCCTCGGCAGTCGTTGCGATACGTCTCCCAGCTTTGCCGTCCACTCTTACGCCGGCATCGCCGTCCACCGACGACTTGGCCAACAATTCCGTCGCAAAAGCCGGAAAAGGGACATTGACCAGCGGAGCACTCACCCTCGGCGCACGCCCCGGTGGGGGCGGTGACCTGCCCGAAGACCGCCGGCCACCAGGTAGCCCATGTGGCAGGACGAACCTCGCGCAACCTGTTATTACTAGGCAAGTAACTTTCCGATGTGAGTACGGCGGCCGGCCGGTGTCCATCTCCGACGCCTCCCGCAGCCGACGCGACACGCCGCGGCACAACCGCCGTCGCCCGTGCCCACACCGGTTCGAGGCCCTTGCCGAACCCCCGACCGTCGGTATCGCCGTCGAGCCTCGGTCACCGTCGTCCGGGAAGTGATGGGAGGACCAGCCGGGATGTCCACGGCAGCGACAGCAGGACCCACGGGACCAGGATCAGCAGGCGGAGGAGGCGGAGGCGGAGGAGGCGGAGGAGGCGCGAAGCCAGCGGGCGGCGGCGCACGTGCGGCCGGCTCCCGGTACCGCTGGGTGGTCCTGTCGAACACCACGATCGGCGTGCTGCTGGCGACGGTGAACAGTTCCATCGTCATCATCTCACTACCGGCGATCTTCCGCGGCATCCACCTCGATCCGCTCACCCCGGGCAACGTCAGCTATCTGCTGTGGCTGCTGATGGGCTACATGCTGGTCTCCGCGGTGCTGGTGGTGACGCTCGGCCGGCTCGGGGACATGTACGGCCGGGTCCGCATCTACAACGCGGGGTTCGCCCTGTTCACCGTCTCGGCGATCGGGTTGACCCTGACTCCGTTCCAGGGGTCGTCGGGGGCGCTGTGGCTGATCGGGTTCCGGGTGATCGAGGGGATCGGCGGCGCGATGCTACTGGCGAACTCGACCGCGATCCTCACCGACGCGTTCCCCGCCCACCAGCGCGGGACGGCGATGGGAATCAACCAGGTCGCGGCGCTCGCCGGGTCGTTCATCGGGCTGGTCGCGGGCGGGCTGCTGTCCGAGTGGAACTGGCGCGCGGTGTTCTGGGTGAGCGTGCCGATCAGCATCGTCGGCACGATCTGGTCGTACCGCAGTCTGCGTGACACCGGACGCCGCGTCGCCGCACGCATCGACTGGTGGGGCAACATCACGTTCGCGGTCGGGCTGACCGCGCTGCTCGCCGGCGTCACCTACGGTATCCAGCCCTACGGCGGGCACGACATGGGCTGGACGAGCCCGAAGGTACTCGGCGCGCTCGTCGGCGGGGCGGCGTGCCTGGTGCTGTTCGTCGTGGTCGAGCGGCGGGTCGCGCAGCCGATGTTCAACCTGGCGCTGTTTCGCATCCGGGCCTTCGCCGCCGGCAACGCAACGATCCTGCTGTTCGCGGTCTCCCGCGGCGGCATGCAGTTCATGCTGATCATCTGGCTGCAGGGCATCTGGCTGCCGCTGCATGGCTACGACTTCAGCGACACCCCGTTGTGGGCCGGTATCTACATGTTGCCGCTGACCGTCGGTTTCCTGATCGCGGGACCGGCCTCGGGCTTCCTGTCGGACCGCTTCGGCGCCCGCGCGTTCGCCACCGGCGGGATGCTGGTCGTCGCCGCCACGTTCGTCGGTCTGGTGCTGCTGCCCACCGACTTCAGCTATCCGGTGTTCGCGCTGTTGCTGCTGCTCAACGGCATCGGTTCGGGCCTGTTCTCCGCGCCGAACACGACGGCGGTGATGAACGTCGTGCCACCGTCGGCGCGCGGCGGGGCGTCCGGAATGCGCGGCACGTTCATGAACTCCGGCCAGGTGCTGTCCATCGGGCTGTTCTTCTCGCTGATGATCGCGGGGCTCGCCGCCTCGCTGCCCGCCTCGCTGCACGACGGGCTGTCCGCCCGCGGTGTGCCGGCGGACGCCGTGAACCGGGTCGCCGACCTGCCGCCGGTCGGCAGTCTGTTCGCCGCGTTCCTCGGGTACAACCCGATGCAGAACCTGCTCGGTGCCGACACCCTGAACCGACTTCCCGCGACGGACGCCCAGGAGATCACCGGACGGGAGTTCTTCCCCCATCTGATCTCCGGACCGTTCCACCACGGTCTCGTCATCGCTTTCACGATGGCGACCGTCATGGCGGTCATCGGCGCGTTCGCCTCCCTGCTGCGCGGTGGCCGCATTCTCGACGCGGACTCCGATGCGGCCCTGACCGCCGAGGCGGTGGCCGCCGCCGCGCCGACCACCGCCGTCTCCCCCGCGCTGACCACACCCGTGAACGACGCGGACCCGGTCAGTTCACTGCCGCCCCGGGCCCCTTCGGCCGCGAGCACCGACACCTCCAGCGATGCCGCGGTGAGTCCGTAACAGTGCGACCGGCAGCGCCCACCGGGACGATTCCCATCAGAATGCCAACGGCGGGTGTTGTGCGATGTGCCGGACCTGCCGGCTGCGGCCGGCAGTACTGGACGTGTCCGGGATCGGGTGCGACACTGCGCCGCCGCCATCGCCCCGAGGGCTCCGATGGCAACAATCCGTCCGCAATCCGCCGCCGACGTGAGCGGTCCGGACGGCAAAGAGCACGCGACCACAGACCCAACACGACCGGTCGACTATCACGATAAACACCCAACTGCTCGGTGGGTAACCATCAGTGGACGGCTCTCCCGGCCGTTCCGGCGTATTTCTGCGCACACACCGGGCCGGACGATGTACCCGTCCGTCCCTTTCGGCCACCACGGACGACCATTGCGTCGATGGTGTCGCCCCGCCGAGCGGCGGCCCGCAAGGGTCGGACGGCCGGGTGGGTCCCGACGAGTGGCCGACGCGTAGCCGACAGATGGCTGCCGACCTGGTCGCCGGGAGGGCTCACGGGCTGGTGTGGGGCCACGTTCGGGGGCCTCCATGGTCACTTCGGGCCATCGAACATCCGGCCGGCGGCTCCCCCGGCAGGCCCGGAAAGACCCTGGTACGACACCACTTTTCGGGCGGTGCAACGAACCGGATGCGACCGCACCCGGCCGCATCCGGGCCACCGAGCCGCGTGGCCACGGCGCCGGACGCCCGCGGCGGCCTCCGCGGCGAAACCGCTGGCAGCCCAGGACAACCCGCCTGCGGCCCGCTGCCAGCCGGTCCCCGCCCAACCGACAGCCCCGCCTGGCGATCGTGGTGTTCTACTGGTTCCCGACCGGACGGCAGGGCATGACCCGATACCTTCCGCTCCCATAGCGCGACTGCGCGTGCTGCTCGGCCGCCTTCTCGGTGACCCAACCCACCACCGTCTCAACGGGACTGCCGACCTCGTCCAGCACCAGAATGGCGAATCCGGACGACGGTGCGTAACGAGGCGAAAGCCAGTGGCGGCCAGGCCTGCGCACCGGCAGACCCGTCGGGGGTACCCGAACAGGTATGGCCCGGGGGGCACCTCCGGTGGGTGGTCCCACTGTTGGCCGAGCGTCGGGATGATGTCGATAGCGGGACCAAGGTCCCGTGTGACTACCGCTGTGCGCAGGATCCGGCGGTATGTCCCCCCCATCCCGGGTAGTCCGCGGTGGGCCGGGGGCCTGAACCTGGTTGTCCGCAGTTGGGTGTGTGGTGTGGGCAACCTTCTCAACCGTGAGGGGCACCGAGAGAGTGCTCGGTATTCCTGCCGAAGGGCTCGGCGGCGTCATGCAACCTCCACGAAACAAAGGCGGCTGGATCAACGTTGATCTCGGGACAGTGGGCGTCGCTCGCCCGATGGCTCGAAGGTGCCGCGGTTTCGGGTCATGACACAGTTCGCTGCGACCCGACGACAGAGTGCAACAGATGGGTGCCTGACCCGCAACGGCTCGTTGCACCCTCCGACATGGATGCGCCTGGGAGGTTCACGGTGGAGGCTGAACGGCAACGCAATGATTCGCTGGACGAGCTGGCAGGCATGCTCCAGTCATTGATCGGAGACAACGAGACAAACATCAGCAGACTGGCCGAACGGACCGGCTTCAAGCGGCAGCAGGTGTCCAGGGCGGTAAATGGGAGGGAGGTGCCTTCACCAGATCTCTCCGATGCCCTGGACGTTGTTCTTCCCTGCGGGGGGGCGATTCGCCGGCTGCGCGACGCCGCCGATCGGGAGAAGCGGGCGCGCCGTCTCGGCGTCGTCCCGCCGATGCGACGACCAACCGATGAGTTTGTCCCTGCACCGGAGGGGATGCTGATTACCCATGGTGCACGGACCATTGACCATGAGGTGATTTCCACGAACCGGCGAGAGTTCGCTGCACTCCCGGCACTGCCGGCCCTGTCGGCGATCGCGGCGTCCACCCGCCAGCGGATCGAGACAGGCAGCGCATCGGACCGCACGCTCGACGAGCTGGAGTCCGACGTCGACGAGATCGCACAGGTCTACGGCTCCGCCCCACATCTGGCGCTGTTGGGCGAGGTCGCGGAACGCTGGAAGCAGATCGAGTCGATCCTGGACGGTCGGATGTCGGCTGGCACCCGGGCCCGGGTCACGCAGCTCGGCGGGCAGCTCACGTACTTCCTCGGTCGGCTGGCGTTCAACACGAACGACTTCCGCTCCGCCCGCCGCTTTGCCGGCCTGGCCGGCACCTATGCCGACGAAATCGGCGAACCGGTGCTGATCATGTCGGTGGCGGCGCTGCAGAGCTCGATCGCCTATCACACGCAACGTTATCGGCAGGCAGTCGCGGCACTGAACATCGTCCAGCACGTACGCCATCCTTACATGGACGCCAGAATGGCTGCCTACGAGGCACGGGCCTACGCGAAGATGGGCGACGAGGATTCTGCTCGCAACGCTTTGAACCGAATGGAGGCAGCCTCCTGCACCATGGCCCCGATGCCCGGTGAGACACCGGTCGGCCCGGCCGCCGTCGCCATGTTCCGGTCGGGTGTCGCCATCAACATGGGGGATGTCGACATGGCACAGGAATGGGCACCGATCGCGATCGCCGGTTATCAGCGCAAGGGCGGTGACTACACCGTCGAGGAATCACAGCACGCGTACATGTCGTATGCGTCGAAGTTCCTCATCGGACGGGACCCGGAACCCGAGGAGGCCGCCCGTATCGCCATGGACGTCATCCGCACCGCGCCGGACGAGCTGACGCATACTGTGAAGGCGAGACTGCGCCAGTGCGCGTCCTCGTTCGCACCGTCCCATCATCGGCTCCCCGCGGTCTCCTCGTTCCTCGAGGCATGCCGCACGCTTCCGGCAGGCGGTACCGGATGACCAGAACAAAAGCCACACTGGTTACCATTCCAACCCTTTCTACCGACCGGCTGGTTATGCGTCCGTTGCGTTCCAGTGACGCCCCGGGCTTCGTCACGATCTGGTCGGACACCGAGTTCACCCGCTACATCGGCGGCCGTTGTGATCCCGACAGCGTCTGGCACGCGATGGCCGGCAACATCGGCTGCTGGGCCCTGACCGGCGTCGGACCCTGGGCCGTCGTGGAACGGGCCACCGGCGACCTCGTCGGCCGCGCGGGCCTGTGGACCGAACCCGGCTGGCCGGGCATCGAAGCGGTCTGGTTCATCCGCCGGGACCGCTGGGGCCGCGGCTACGCCCGCGAGGCCGGCACCGCCGCAATCAGCTGGGTGTTCGCCGAACGGCCGGAACTCGCCGAGGTGATCTCGGTGATCCTGCCCGAGAACACCGCGTCGGTCCGCGTCGCCGAACGCCTCGGCATGACCTGCGCCCGCCTGCAGTGGCTGCACGGCGAGGAACACGCCGTCTACGCCATCAGCCGGGCCGCCTGGTTCGACCGCCTCGCCGGCGCCGTCCCCCGCGGCGTCGCCGAACAGCCCGCCGTGGCCGCCGGCCCCGCCCGACCGCCACACCTCACTCCGGCCCACATCACGCCGGCCCATCCCACGCCGGCCTACGGCACGCCGGTCCACACCACCCCCGCGCACAGCACGTCCACCCACAGCTCCACCTGATTCACCCGGTACCCGGGCACACCGACCGCACGACGCCCGGCCCCAGCCCACTGCGGAGACGTGCCCCGACCAGCCGCCCAGCCCGCCCAGGCTGCGCGACCCGGACAGGCCCGCACCGGCTGCACGGCCCGGACGCCCCGCGGTCGGGCAGGCCGCCGGCCGATCGACCCCGATCGACCGCGCCCTGCCTGACCGACTCCCGTGCGAAGTCGCCCCCGAACGCCACCTCAACACCACCCCGCCCCGCCCCCGACGTCGGCGTCGGGGGCGGCTGGCTTGTTCGTGCGACGCGGCGCCGCCCCTCGACCAAGGTCACTTTCTGTGACGCTACTTTCGGAAGCCGCGGGTGCGCGAGATGCACACGGGTCGCCGTGGCGGTCCGTGTCCGATCTGCCCCCAGGACGACCCCGGTAGGCGGATCTTGTTCTGAGACCGGTCACGGGCGTGACATGGCGGCGGTGGCCGCGACAACGGCGATGGCATGGCGGCGGTCGGGGACGGATGGCGAACCGGCCCGCGGACGGCATGGACGCCATCCGCGGGCCAGGCAGGTCAGGCGGGGCGCGGGGGACGAAGGATGTTCTCGCAGCTTTTCCGGTGGCCACGGGAAGGGGCGTTGTAGCCCGTCTGCGGGCACCCGTCGAATATTGCCACCTCAGGGCATCGCCGATGTTTTCTGCGCGGTGAGAGCGGGTGTGGACGCGGGTGCCGTCCTCGCCTTAATACTTCCATCGTTGCAGGTCAATGGGCATGCAGCCCGGCATGCGGCGAATATGCGACATCGACGGAGAAACGCGTTTCGGTTTGGCGTTCCGGCATAGGAGCACCCGTGGTAGACATCAGTTTGCGCGACCGGAGGTGCGTAGTTCCGGTCAATCGCCGCCGCAGACATACCGTCGGGAGAAGCTTCATATGGGAAAGACCGCAGAATTCCTTGACCCGCCTCCGAAGCGGGCGGTCGGGCGGGCAGACGAGAATGCGCGGGCCTGGCACGGCCGGTTGACCGGCCTGACCGAAGACGCGCAGATCGGCATCCTTCTCGATCTGGTGGACAGCGAGCTGGACCGGGTGGTGGGGCCCCGGGAGGGCAGCGTGCGCGGGCACCGACATGCCCCGTGGCGCCGGCTGGGCATCTACCGCCAGGCCGCGGCACGCCTGCGCGAGGGGCTCGGCGAGGCGACCGGGGTGCGCCTTCCGGCGACGGTGTTCTTCGACCAGCCGACCCCGGCGGCCCTGGCCACGCTGCTGCGGCAGGATCTGCTGGGGCTGGACGAGCAGGCGTACACCGCCCGGGCACAGGGGCTGTCGACGGCGCTCGGCGCGCAGCCGCTGGCGATCGTCGGCATGGCCTGCCGGCTGCCGGGTGCGGTGGATTCGCCGGAGGCGTTGTGGGAGCTGGTCGCCGAGGGTCGGGACGCCCTCAGCGGACTGCCCGACGACCGCGGCTGGAACCTGGACGACCTCTACGATCCGGATCCCGAGCGAATCGGCACGTCCTACACCCGCCACGGCGGGTTCCTGCCGGGCATCGACCGGTTCGACGCGACCTTCTTCGGGATCGGTCCGCGGGAGGCCGCCGCCGTCGACCCGCAGCAGCGGCTGATGCTGGAGGTGAGCTGGGAGGCGCTGGAACGCGCCGGGCTCGACCCACGGGCGCTGCGCGGCAGCCGCACCGGGGTGTTCACCGGGGTGTCGTTGCAGGACTACGGCGCGGCCTGGCACCGGGCGCCGGACGAGACCCAGGGCCAGATGCTCACCGGCAATGCCTCGGGGATCATCGCGGGCCGGGTCGCCTACACGTTCGGGTTCGAGGGTCCGGCGCTGTGTGTGGACACGCAGTGCTCGTCGTCGCTGGTGGCGTTGCATCTGGCCGGGCAGGCGCTGCGCACCGGCGAATGTGACCTGGCGCTGGCCGGCGGAGTGACGATCATGTCGACGCCGAGCATGCTGGTGGAGTTCAGCCGCAAGCGGGGCCTGGCGCCCGACGGTCGCTGCAAGGCGTTCTCCGCGGACGCGGACGGCACCGGCTGGGCGGACGGGGCCACCGTCCTGTTGGTGGAACGGCTCGACGACGCGCAGCGCAACCACCATCCGGTGCTGGCGGTGCTGCGTGGCAGCGCGGTGAACGCCGACGGTGCGAGCAACGGGATGACCGCGCCGAACCGGGGGTCGCAGCAGCGGCTCATCGCCCAGGCGCTGGCGAACGCGGGTCTGCGTGCCGAGGACGTCGACGCCGTGGAGGCCCACGGCACCGGCACGGTGCTCGGTGACCCGATCGAGGCGCAGGCGCTGCTGGCCACCTACGGCCGTTCCCGGCCGTCGCGGCGGCCGTTGTACCTGGGGACGCTGAAGTCCAACATCGGGCATGCGATGGCCGCCGCCGGCACCGCCGGGGTGATCAAGGCGGTGCAGTCGCTGCGCCACGAGCTGCTGCCCGCCACCCTGCACGTCAAGAACCCGACGCCGCATGTGGCGTGGTCCGACGACACGGTCGCGCTGCTCACCGAGCCGGTGGCCTGGCCCTTGACGGACGCCCGGACCCGGCGGATCGGGGTGTCGGCGTTCGGCATCAGCGGCACGAACGCGCATGTCATCCTCGAGGAGGCGCCCGCCGCCCGGACCGCGCCCGCGCTGGCCGACGTCATTCCCGCGCCACGGCACCCCGAGCACGACACCGACCCGCGGCCCGCGCGCAGCACACCCGTCCGGCGCGTCGCACCCGAGCGCACCACACCGGATCGGCCCGCGTCCGACCAGACCGCGGCGCACCGGAGCGCGGCAGATCGCGCGCTGTCCGGTGACCACGGTGGGCCGCAGCCGGTGGTGCTGGCCGGTCGCACGCCGACGGCGCTGCGCGCGGCGGCCCGTCGCCTCGCCGGCCATCTCCAGGGACACCACCAGCTCGACCTCGCCGACGTGGCGTTCACCCTGGCCGGACGGTCCCGCTTCGAGCACCGGGCGGTGATCGTCGCAGGTGGCGACGACCCACGCGGCCGGCTGACCACCGCGCTGACGGCGCTCGCCGACGGCCGGGAGGCCACCGGGCTGGTCCGCGGCAGCCTGTCACCCCGGCTGGTGGATGGTCATCTGGCCGTGGTGTTCACCGGGCAGGGCAGTCAACGTCCCGGGATGGGCCGTGAGCTGTACGCCGCGTACCCGGTGTTCGCCGACGCGCTCGAGGAGATCTGCGCCGCCTTTGACCCCCACCTCGACCGTCCACTGCGGACGGTGATGTTCGCCGACAACACGGACACGGACGCGGACGGGGACACGGACGCGGAGGCCGGATCGGGAGCCGACGCGGGCTCGGGGCATCCGCTGCACCGGACCGCCTACACCCAGCCGGCGCTGTTCGCCTTCGAGACGGCGCTCTACCGACTGGTCACCTCCTGGGGGCTGACCCCGGGACTGCTCGCCGGACATTCCATCGGCGAGCTCACCGCCGCCCACGTCGCCGGCATCTGGTCGATCGAGGACGCGGTCACGATGGTCGCCGCCCGGGGCCGGCTCATGCAGGCCTGCCCACCCGGCGGGGCGATGATCGCGATCCGGGCCGGCGCGGCGCAGGTCGCCGAGTCCCTGGCCGGACTCGAGGGTCAGGTCGAGATCGCCACGGTGAACGGTCCGACGGCGACTGTCATCGCCGGTGACACCGAGCCCGCCGCCCGCGTCGCCGCCGACTGGGCGGCCCGTGGCGTCGCGGTACGGCGCCTGACCGTCAGCCACGCCTTCCACTCCCCCCACATGGACGGGATGCTGGCCGCCTTCGGCGAGGTGGCCGCCGGCGTCACCTACCGCCGGCCCACGGTGCCGATCGTCTCCGCCCTGGGCGGTGCCCTCGACGCGGACGCGCTGCGCACCCCCGAGCACTGGGTCGCGCATGTGCGCGGGGCCGTCCGCTTCGACACCGCGGCCCGCCGGCTGCACGCCGAGGGCGCCCGCGCGTACCTCGAACTCGGCCCGGACGCCGTACTGGCCACCCTCCTACCCACCTGCCTCGCCGACGATGACGCCACCACCAGCCAGGACGGCGTCGACGGTGGCGCTTTCGGCACCATCAGCCAGGGTGACGGCGAGCCGGTGGCGGTGGCGGCCACGCGGAGCGGGCGCCGGGAGCCGGAGACACTGGTGGCGGCGCTCGCCGAGCTCGAGGTGCGGGGGCTGGCCGTCGACTGGCGGGGCGGCCCGCCCCGGCGCCCCCGGGCGAGCGAGATCCGCCCGCCAAAA
>NZ_JAMQQG010000029.1 GCF_023716925.1 Frankia sp. R82 | reverse complement strand
GCCGCCGCGACCCCGCACCCCGCCACCGTCACCGCCGCCACCGCCGCCACCGCCGTCGGCCGGACCTCGGAGGCCTTCGCGAAGCCGTCCAGCCGACTGCCGGCGGGCGCGCGGGCGCAGGTCGTCACCGTGTCCGATCGAGCCCACCGCGGGGTCTACCCGGACCGGTCGGGACCGCTGCTCGCCGACGGGCTGGCTGCCCTCGGTTTTGTGGTCGGCCCACCGACGGTGGTCCCCGATGAGCGGGTCCACATCGAGACCGCCCTGCGTACCGCCGTGGCGGACGGTTTCGAGCTGGTCGTCACCACCGGCGGTACCGGCGTCGGAGCCCGTGATGTCACTCCCGAGGCGACCGCGGCCGTCCTGGACCGCCCGGTCCCCGGGCTCGCCGAGGCGCTGCGGGCCGCCGGCCGTGCCACCGTGCCGGCGGCGGTGCTGTCCCGCGGACTGGTCGGCACCGCGGGCACCACCCTGGTGGTGAACCTGCCCGGTTCCACCGGCGGCGTCCGCGACGGCCTCGGCGTGCTCGCAGGCGTCGTCGTCCACGCCGTCTCCCAGCTGCGCGGGCACGACGACCAGGCCCATCCGGTTCGGCCTGGCGCCGAGCCGACGGGCTGAGCGGCGGGACGGGGTGCGGGCACCGGGATGGCCGGTCGTCCTGACGGAGGGACCGGTCGTCGTGCGGCCGTTGCGGCTGCGGGACGCGTCGAGCTGGGTCGAGGTACGGCTGCGCAACGCCGACTGGCTGGCCCCGTGGGAGGCGGCTCCACCAGGGCAGATGATGGTCCGTGAGACCTGGGAGCAGCGCCAGACCATCGCCGTCTACCGGCAGATGTGGCATCGCCTGCGTCAGCAGGCCCGACTCGGGGCGACGCTGCCGTTCGCGATGGCCGTCTCGGGTCGCCTCGTCGGCCAGGTGACCGTCGCACCGATCCTGCGTGGCGCCTTCAACAGCGCCCAGATCGGCTACTGGGTGGATCGTGACTGTGCTGGCCGGGGGATCACCCCGACCGCCATCGCGCTGATCGTCGATCACTGTTTCGGGCCGGTGGGGCTGCACCGGATCGAGGCGAACGTGCGCCCGGAGAACGCCGCGAGCCGGCGGGTGCTCGCGAAGCTCGGCTTCCGCGAGGAGGGCCTGCACCGGCGCTATCTCGCCATCGACGGCCACTACCGGGACCATCTCGGATTCGCGCTCACCACCGAGGATGTTCCCGAGGGCCTGACCTGCCGCTGGCGGGAGAGTCATCTGCGCCAGCGGTAGCCCGTCCCACCCCGCCCGGCCGACCGCAGCGGGCCCGAGCCGGCGGTAGCCCGTCCGTGCCCCGTTCTCGGGGGCCCGGACGGCGGACGGGGGCCCACATCCGGGTGAGGCGGCGTGGGTGACGAGTTCCACTTCCGGCGTGCCGTGGGTGTCGCCAACCGGACGTGGGTCGCGCCCGGTCACCGGCCGGTGTCGCCGCAGGCACCCCGGAGTGGATTCACAGCACCCGTCGGCGGCCTCGTGCTTTACGAGAGTGCTTCCGCATGTTTCGTTCTGATCTTCCCGGGGGCATCTGGTGTGTTACACGATCGTATGACGATGGAAGCCCACTGGATTGCGTATGCGACACGCGGGGTTCGGGTCGGTGACCACGTGGATTTCGCTCACTAGCGTTCAACCACGAAAACGCAATCCGCTGGTGTCGAGATGAGGCTCCGCATGATCAGCACCGCCGTCCCCGCTGCGTCCGTCGCGTCCGGCACGGTCCGCACGGCCGGCCTGGCGGTGATGGTCCGGTGAGCGCGTTGATCTGGGTCGCGATCGTGGCGGTCTGGGGCTTCGTGCTCATCCCCATGTGGCTGCGCCGGCACGACACGCTCTCCGAGCAGCGTTCCTCGGACCGGTTCACCGGCGCGATGCGGGTGCTCTCCCGCCGCCCGCCGACGCAGGGCGATCTCGCCGACCCGAGCCTGGCCGACCCGAGCCTGGCCGGCGCTGGCATGGACGTTCTCCCAAACCCGAACCCGCAGCGCCTCGATGTGGTGAAAGGAGCGGCCATGCCTCCCGCCGACCCGACCGGCCCGCGCGCCGCCCGTCCCCTGGCAGCCCGCGCCACAACCCAGCCCCGCGCCACAACCCAGCCCCGCACGACAACCCAGCCCCGCACGACAACCCAGCCCCGCGCTTCGGCCGTGGCCCGTCAGGCTGGGCCGGCCCGGCAGATCAGTGCGGAGCGGGCCGTGCTCATGCGTGCGCGCCGGCAGCGCCTGGCCGTGCTGACTGTGCTGGTCCCGGTAACGGTTCTACTCGCCGCGGTGCTCGGTGGGCTGTGGATCGGCCTGCAGGTGCTGGTCGATGCCGGTCTCGCGGGTTATGTCGTCCATCTGCGCCGCGCGACACGGGTCGAGCGGCGGCTCGAGATCACCCGGGAGGCGATCGAACGGCGCATCGAGGCCGAGCGGATCGCGCGGGCCCGGCGCCGCCCGGTCGGTGCCAGCTTCGCCTATCACGAGCGCGCTGACGGCGACCTTGACGTCGACGAGCTCACCCCGGAGGAACTCGCCCACGCCCAGGCCGAGACGATTGACCTTGGCGCTCTGATGAGCGGTGTTTCCCACTGTGATGACGCAGCGTCCGGCCACGAGTACGGGCGGCACGCCGACGCCCAGACCGCCTGGGCCGATGAGCCCGTCCCGACCGGTTTCGGCCAGATCGACCACCCCCATGTTGCTCACGGCCAGACGGCTCACGAGCAGACCGCGTATGAGCAGACCGCGTACGAGCGGGCTGGCTACGGGCAGGTCGCCTATGGGCAGGTCGGGGCTGGGCCGGCGGTGGAGGTCGAGCTGGAGGTGGGCGTCGAGATGGCGGTGAACCTGGAGGAGGCGGGGTCGGTTGCCGTCCGCGCGGCGTCGCGGCCGATCAGCCGTCCGGGCGTCCGGCCCGCGACCTCCCGTCCGGGCCGCGTCCAGATCAACCCGCCGGGTGCCCATGGTGGACTCGTCCCGTCAGCCGCCGAGCCGGCCCCGGTCGGCAGGGCGGACGCGGACGAGCTGACCGCCGACTACGACCCGCTGCTGCACCGGCACGCCGTCGGTAGCTGACGCCATCCCCGCCGCACCCTGCAACCGATCCCAGGACAAGATCCATCTACCCGGGTTGCCGAGGGGGCACACCGGACATCGCGGCCCCGCCGCGACCTGTGTGCATCCTGCACACCCGTGACCCTCAGCGGCGACATCACGGAACGTGGTCATGGTCGATGAACGGCACTGTGCTGCCCGAATAACCGGCAGGATCGTCGTAGTCGACAGATCAGGCATGAACACGACCACGGCGACTCGGGTAGCTCCTGCGCCCGCTCGGCCCACGCAACAGGATCACGGACTGTCACGTGGATGGGGGGATGGCCTGACCTCACCCAGGCGGGCGATGGCGCGGACGGGGGCGCCGTCCGCCGCGGCCAGCGGCAGGGGGAACAGGTACACCTCGATCGGGCGTCCCAGCTGTGACGCCGCCAGCAGTCGTTCCAGGCCGGTGAGGTTCTCGACGATCACCGCGCCGGCGCCGCACAGCACCCGGTGTGCCGCCAGTCCGTCCCCGCCGACCGGCTCGATGCCCGCGCAGGAGGCGGGGGACGGGGTGGGATCGATGCTGGGGGCGTCGATGCCGACGGTGCGCACGCCGGCGTCGACAAGGGCCTGGGCGGTGTCGACCCCGAGGTGGGGATGGTCGAGGTAGTCGGGCTGGCCCCAACGCGCCGACCAGCCGGTGACGATCAGGACGATGTCCGCCGGGCGCAGGCCCGAGGGCAGGATCGACGGGGGCAGGGCCGTCCGGGGAGCGAAGCCGCGTGCGTCGACGGGTACCGCCCGGCCGGTGAAGCGATCCAGCGGGACCTGGTCGAGGCGGGGCAGGGCGTCGTCGACGTGCCAGGGGGCGTCGACGTGCGTCCCGGTCTGTGAGCCCAGGTGCAGACGCTGCACGTTGGCGCCGTCCGTGGTCACCCGTAGCGCGGGGATGACCCGGACCTGCGGATCACCCGGATAGACGGACATGCCGTCGACGATCGGCACCGACAGGTCGATCAGCTCGTCGCTGCTCAGGACGCACCTCCGGACGGAGACGGAAAGGACCGGCGGGGGAGCCGGGCGGGGCGACGGCCAGTGCCCGGGGGAGACGTGGACAACAGAACCTTGGTGGGGGGTCTATATGTATGTAGCATGCATACAGGTCGAGGAAGGGTAGCCCATGTCTCCTGGTGTGAAAATCCCACGAGTACCACCCGTGGTGTCCGTTGCCGTGCTGTGCCTCGGCGGTATGACCGCCGCGCTCACCCAGACACTCGTCATCCCCATCCAGTCCGAACTTCCGGGCCTGCTCGGCACCTCGGCGTCCAGCGCCGCCTGGGTGGTGACGGTGACCCTGCTGGCCGCCGCGGTCGCCATGGTCGTCGCGGGGCGCCTGGCGGACCTGTTCGGCAAGCAGCGGGTGCTGGTGGCCAGTGCCGCGGCCCTCGTGGTCGGGTCGCTGGTGTGTGCCGTGTCCAGCTCGCTGCTGCCGATGTTGGCGGGTCGGGCACTGCAGGGCCTGGCCATGGGCTTCATCCCGGTCGGTATCTCGCTGATCAGGGAGATCACACCGCCGAAGATGGCCTCGACGTCGCTGGCCGCGATGAGCGCCACGCTCGGCGTTGGCGGCGCCATCGGCCTGCCCCTGTCCGCCTGGATCGTCAACACCTTCGACTGGCACGCCCTGTTCTGGGTGTCGTCGGGGGTCGCCGGCCTGGTGCTGCTGCTGAGCGTGTTCGCGGTCCCGCACGTGCGGGACTCCCGCAACGGAAGCATGGACGTCGGCGGCGCGCTCGGTCTGGCCGCGGGTCTCGTCGCGTTCCTGGTCGGTATCTCCAAGGGCAACGACTGGGGCTGGAGGTCGCCCAGCACCCTCGGCGCGATCATCGGTGGGGTGGTCGTCCTGGTCGCCTGGGCCGGCTACGAGCTGCGGCGGGCCGAACCGCTCGTGGACATGCGGGCGACCGCGAAGCGGCCGGTGCTGATGACCAACATCGCCGCTGTCGCCGTCGGATTCGGCATGATGGCGCAGTCCGTCGTCGTCCCGCAGCTGCTGCAGCTGCCTGAGGCCACCGGCTTCGGCCTCGGCCAGTCGGTGCTCGCCGCGGGTCTGTGGATGGCGCCCGGCGGTGTGATGATGCTGCTGTTCGCCCCGGTGTCCAGCAAGCTGATCGCCACCCTCGGTGCCCGGCTCACCCTGGCACTCGGCGCGTCGGTGCTGTCGTCCGGCTACCTCATCGGTGCCCTGTGGATGAACGCGGCCTGGCAGCTGCTCCTGGTGTCCGCCGTGACATCCGCGGGTGTCGGCATCGGTTACGCCGCGATGCCCACCCTCATCATGGACGCCACTCCGCCGTCGGAGGCGGGCGCCGCGGTGGGCCTGAACGCGCTGAGCCGGTCGGTCGGCGCGACCATCGCCGCCGCCGTGATGGGCACCCTGCTGGCCAGCAACACCGTCAGCCTGGGCTCCGCGCAGGTACCCGACCAGGACGCGTTCCGGCTCTGCTTCATCGTCGGCGCCGTCGCCGCCCTGCTCGGTGCGGCCCTGGCCGTACTGATCTCCGGTCGTCGCTCCGCCGCCACCGACACAGCGGTCGCCGGCAGCCCCATGGTCACCGGCAGCCCCATGGTCACCGGCAGCCCCGTGGTCGCCGACGACGCGGCGGCCACCGTGACTCACCTCGACGCCCAGGCCGCGTTCGCCCCGACCGCGCGGACGGCCGAACAAGCACCGGACATCACCACCAGGGTCTGACGCTCCGCCCGGTGGACCCCGGGCGACGGACCCTGAGCAGGCGCATCCCGG
Source organism: Frankia sp. R82 (assembly GCF_023716925.1). Classification (GTDB taxonomy): domain Bacteria; phylum Actinomycetota; class Actinomycetes; order Frankiales; family Frankiaceae; genus Frankia. The sequence goes on along the minus strand of NZ_JAMQQG010000029.1, from coordinate 41,810 downwards.
AGCGGACCCTCGGCCGCCGGTTCCGGGGCGCGTCCAACGGTTATCGTCGTCGACACCGCCGGACGGTACCTGATCGACCTCGAGCCGGCCTGTTCGTCGGCGTGCAGCAGGTCGCGGCCTGGACCCGCCGACACGCGTAACACCTCCGTCGGACGGCGACCGCCCGCGATCGCCGTCCGACGGCAGGAGGGAAAGTCCCGCGGGACCCGCGGGGCCGGTGGTGAACACGGGCCCGCGACGGCCCGGGATCTGGCATGGACGAGGTGGAATCGGTGAGCGTGCAGGCCGGAAGGCACAACTCGGATGGCGAAGGGCCGCCGGATGGCGAAGGGGCGTACAGCGGTCCCCGCGGTGGCCCCTACGACGGAGGCCATCTGTACGACGGAGGCCAGCGGCCGGCCGGCCGGCCGGCCGCCGACCAACCAGCTGCGGATCGACTGGTTGGCGGGCAGCACGACGAGGATGAGCTGTTGCGATCCATCGGACGTGAGGTCCTGCGGCTCACCCGCCGACGGATCATGACGCCGGAGGGGTCGACCCTGGACCGGTCGGTGTTCCGCATTCTGTGGGCGCTGGCCGAATCCGGCCCGTCGACCATGGCCGAGCTGGAGACCGCGCTGCATCTGGAGCAGTCCACCGTGAGCCGCCAGGTGAAGGCCGCGATCGGCCGCGGCCTGGTCGAGTCGCACATGCTGCCCGGTTCGCGACGCCGCCTGTTCCAGGCGACCAGCGAAGGCGCGCGGATCTACCAGCAGGAAGCCGTCTTACAGTCGGACGTCTTCAAGAAGGCGCTCGCCGAGTTCGGGCCGGCCCGCTTTCGGTCCTTCACCACTGAGCTCACCGCGCTCAACGATGCCCTCGATCATGCCGCCACCGCGGCTGATCCCGCCACCTCCCACGGCTTCCAATGATGGAAGCTGCGGAAGGTGGCGGGTAACCCGCCAGGATCCGCGCTGGTGTTACCCGCACTGCCCGGATCGGGGCCGTTCGCGCTGGTGCCGCTCTGGCGCAGGGACGGGGTGTTTCCACCCCGGCTCGGCGGGCCGCCGACGCGGTTGTCGGTGAAGGCGGGGACCGCCTCCGCGGGGGTCGGACCGCGGCCACCGTCGCCCGTGGTCCGGGCCGGTCCGGACTCGTGGAGCCTTGCCACGTAAGGTGGCGATCTGTCGGCGTTGGGTGGTCGAGGGGGCTCGGTGGCGGGGGAGCAGGCGGCTCCGAACCAGTGGCCAGCCATGCGGACGCCCTCGGGGGTCCCGTACGGCTCACTCCACGCCACGGAGTGCAAGCAGGCCTTCAGCCTCGCCTTCACCCACGCGATCGCGGCAGCGGCGCGGTGCACGATCTCCGATCTGAGGTCGGACGTCGAGACGGTCGACTACACCGTGCGACAGGTGGCCAACCATCGCCGCTACAGCTCTTCGGTGGTGGATGTGCAGATGAAGTGCACGTCGCAGGACGTTCTCCGGGAAGATGGAGTGCACTGGCAGCTGTCGCGCGATCACTACGATGGGCTACGGGACCCGAAGACCTATAACCGGAAAATGCTCGTTGTTCTTGTTGTCCCTGAGGATCTCGCCGGCTGGCTCGTGACCGAACCGGAGCGGATGATCCTCAGTGGTTCGGCCTTCTGGACCTGCATCGAAGGTAGTGGGCGGATCTCCGGATCCTCCAAGACGGTAGTGCTGCCTCGAAAAAACGTCTACGATGTAGAGCAGCTTCTGGGAATTCTTTACCGGATAGGGAGTGGAGGGAAACCATGAGCGTCGACTCGGCGATTATCGAGGACCTCCCTTCCCTTGAGGTCGACCCGGGTGAAATGGAAACCTTTCTGCGGCTCAACGGGTGGCGGCGGGTCGAGTGTCGCCCCGGCATAAGTGCCGTCTGGGAGAACGCTGCACTGGATGCAAGCGTGATGGTCCCGTATGATCCGGAATACAGGGACTTCGGCCTGCGTTTCAGGGATGCCCTTCAGATCGTGTCCCTGGTGCATGGAATTGAGCCAGGTTCCCTCCCGCTCCGGATCGTGAGTGCGCACAGTGACATCGTCTTCCTGCGGGCGGATCAGTTCACTCCGGGTGATTCGATACCGCTTGGTGAGGCGAGAGTCCTGGTGGACGGAATCTCGCGCATAATGCTTGTTGCGGCCTGTAGTGCAATTAGGCCACGCCCGGCACATCTGGGCAGAAGGCCTGGAGCCGCAACGGACTTCGTAGCCAACGACCTGAGGCTTGGTCACACGATTCGCGGCAGTTTTGTACTGCCTGTCTTTGTTCGCCATGATGGAGCTGCGGCGAGCCCCGGGGGTGACGCGGCTGCTGGTTCGGTCGCGTTCTCGCGGCAGGTGGTCGAGACCCTCGCCAGCGGGCTGGAGGCAACTCGGGAACTCCTCGATCCGCAGGGCGGTATCACGCTCGACGAGGCGGTGGAGCGTGGCGCCAGCGCGGAGATGGTCGAAGCGGTCGGTGTCATGGGTGGGCAGGAAGGTGTCCGGTCACTGGATCTGCGCTTCGTTTTCTCGGGATCGATACCCACCAGTCCGGATGTCCCGAGTCGGATCGAAGTACCGCGGCCACAAGCCGAACAGGTGGAAAAAATCGTCGGCCTACTCAGGAAGAGGCCGATCGAAATGCGGGGTCGGGTCGTCGGCCAAGTCGTCCGGCTGGAACGCGCCGGCAACAACGACGATGGTACGGCAGTGATTGATGGATTCCTGGGAAAGTCTCGGCGTCGGGTCAGGATGAATCTTTCCGGTGATTCCTACAGGTTGGCGATCCGTGCGCACGAGGAACGGGTTTCGGTTGTGGCCACCGGAGAGGTGTCGCTCGTCGGGAGATCCTGGTACCTGACCGGAAGCACCGAGTTCAGAATTCCCGCGGTCTAACCGCGACCTGCGGTGGACTGCGCCCACCTGGGCACCCAGGTGTCAGCCTCGGGACGCCTTGCTCGCGTGGCGGCAAGATGATCGACAAGGGTGCTGAGGACGGGATGGGTGTTGTCCCGGTGCCAGACCAGCGAGTGCGGATAGATCGGGGTCGGACTGCGGATGGGGATGCGGCGCAGGTCGTAGTGGTCGGGCCACAGGTATCTGGTGTGCTCGCCGGCGAGGTTCGCGAGCGTCGAGGACTCGGCGAGCACATCGAGCAGGTGTTCGGTGCCGAAATGGGGGCCGACCCGCTCGATCGTGAGTCCGAACGTGTCGGCCAGGTCGTCGTAGTAGATGTCCCATTCGCTTTTCCGCAGCATGCCGGGCATCCAGATTCGCTGCCCGACCAGGTCGGCGGGCGTCACGACGCGGGCGCCGGCCAGCGGGTGGGCCGGACCCACCAGCAGTTGGTGGGCGTCGTCGACGGCTGAGCTGGCCCTGATCCCCGCGGGCAGTGGGGACGCCGGGGAACCCACCGCCCGGAACGAGGCGTCGATGGTTCCCGCCTGGATGGCGGCCATGGCGGCCTGGGCACCATCGACGATGGTCACGAGATCAAGCTCGACGTCGGGGTGGGCGCGGTGGAAGCCGCGCAGCACCGCGGACGGCGCGATCCGGTAACTGAGCACATCGACGCGCAGGGCACGGCGCCCGGGCCGCACCGAGTCCACGGCTCGTTGGTCGACCCGCAGCAGCTCGTGCGCGTGCGGGAGGAACGCCTGACCGTCGAGGGTGAGCCGAGTACCGCGCGCGGTGCGGGTGAACAGGCGGACACCGAGATCGCTCTCCAGCGCCGCGAGGCGCTTCGACACCGCCTGTTGGCTGATGCCGAGGTGGGCTGCGGCGAGTTGGAACTGCCCCTCCTGCGCGACGGCGACGAACGCCCGGACCGCTTCCACGTTCATGACACACCCTTCGTACAGCCAATGGTTGTATCTGGCCGACAGATCCTTGTTTGATGAAAGGAAATCATGCCGATGTAATCGGCGGGTGCACACCCCTTGGTTGAGTAGACCGCGCTCGCTGGGTCGGCGGTTCGGCTGGCTGTGGGCGGCCTACGCGGTCAGCGTCTACGGGTCCGGGTTGGGGTTCGGCGCGCTCGCGCTGATCGCCGTGGTGGTCGCGCATGCCGGGCCTGGTCAGGTCGCGGCGCTGGCCGCGGTGGGACCGGCGGTGGGCGCGCTGATCGCGGTGCCGCTCGGGCCGTGGGTGGAGTTCCACCGCAAGCGGCCGGTGATGATCACGATGGACCTCGTTCGCTTCACGGCCATGGCGACGATCCCGCTCGCCTACGCCGTCGGCTGGCTCGGTTTCTACCAGCTGATCGTGGTCTCGGCGGTCGTGGCGGCGGCCAGAATCGCCTTCGGCGCGGCGAGCGGCGCCTGTCTGAAGGCCATCGTCAGGCCGGCTGACCTGCTCACGGCGAACGCCAGGCTCGAATCCACGAACTGGAGTTCCCTCGCGGTCGGACCGCCCCTGGGCGGTGCGGCGATCGGCCTGTTCGGGCCGGTCGTCACCGTGGTCGCCGACGCGCTCAGCTACCTGCTCTCCGCGCTGTGCCTCACCGCGATCCGCGACCGCGCGCAACAGGGGCGAAAAGTCGCATCGAGCCCGATCCGAACCGGTGACCTCCTCGACGGTTGGCGGCACATCCTTTCCCAGCCCGTCCTACGGGCGCTTTATCTCAACAACCTGCTCGTCGCTGGACTGATCATGGCCACCGAGCCGCTGCTGGCCGTGCTTCTCCTGCGCCAACTCGGTTTTCCGCCCTGGCAGTACGGCCTCGCCTTCGCCGCCCCCTGCGTCGGCGGCCTGATCGGCTCCCGCCTGGCCAGCCGGGTGGTGGCCCGCTACGGCCAGCACCGGATCCTGCGGACCGTCGGCGCCCTGCGCGCGGTCTGGCTGATCGGCCTGGCCCTTGTCCGTCCCGGAATCGGTGGCCTGCTCACGGTGATCGCCGTCGAGCTGGCAATCATCATCAACATGAGTCTGTTCAACCCGGTACTCGCCACCTATCGGCTCGAACACACCCCCAGACACCGCGTCGCCCGCACTCTGTCGGCCTGGTCGATCGGCCAGCAGACCGCCATCGCCATCCTCACCGCGCTCGGGGGCCTACTCGCCGACCTCACCAGCCCACGCACCGCTCTCACCGTCATCGGCCTGCTCATTCTCACCAGCCCGCTGTTGCTTCCTCGTCGCGACCACACGGATCGGTCCAGGCCACATCCGACCACGCACATCAAGCAGAAAGCGACCGTGTGAGCCCACGGTGAAACGTTGTTCCGCTGCCCGCGCTCAGCGCTGGAATCTCGGCACAGCGCCCGTTACCAGGAACGCGCCCGCCTTATTCCGGGGATGCCTGCGGGTCGATGCCGCCCTGCGCGCTGGGCCTGCGTCCGGCGAAGTCGAGCAGGCCGACCCAGGTCGGCCGCAGCGCGATGCGGGCCTGCACCGTGCCGGGCGCGTCGACCTGGCTGAGCATGCCGGCGGCCGCCTCGGGCCCGAGGTAGCGGTGCGCCGCCGCGACGTACTCCGGCGCGAGGCCGTCCACCTCGGTGATCTCGACCTGGCCGCGCAGGCTGAGCGATGCGGGCGGGAAGGTGTCGGTGTCGATGGTCACGGCGACCTCCGGCCGGCGCCGCAGCGCTGCCAGCCGCTTCGCGGGATGGCTGATGGCGGGCCCGCGGACGTAGGTGACGGTCACCAGTTCGTCGCCGGTCCAGTGGAACCAGGTCGGCACCACGCGGGGGGTTGCGTCGAGGGCGAGGTAGGCGAACCGCGCGGGGATCGCCGAAGCGAGCAGGCGCCGGGCGGTCGCGGTGTCGAGCAGGGCAGGATCGCCCTGGCGCGGCACGGCGGCTGGTACGGGTGCGGTGTCCGGGTGCAGCGGGCTCATCCTCGACGTCCCTCCAGTCGGTTAGTTCCCTGACGGAACGAACGCTAGCAGGGTTAGTTCCTCAAGGGAACCCATCTGTCGTACGCTGATGACGTGCAACGGACCCAGTTCGGCGACCGGGCCTGTTCGATCGCCCGCACCCTCGACCTGATCGGCGAGCCCTGGTCGCCGCTGATCCTGCGTGACGTGATGGTCGGGATCCGCCGCTTCGACCAGATCCAGGCCGAGCTCGGCATCTCCCGCAAGGTCCTCACCGAGCGGCTGAAGTGGCTGGTCGAACGCGGCGTGCTCGCCCGCAGCGAGTACTCGACCCGGCCCAGGCGGTACGAGTACGTGCTCACCGACGAGGGCGTCGACCTGTGCGACGTCCTGATCGCCATGGCCCGCTTCGGGGACCGTTGGCTTGCCGGTCCGGCCGGCCCGCCCGTCCTGTACCGGCACCGGCCATGCGGTCACGTCGCTCCCGCGTCACCGCGCTGCGAGCACTGCGACCAGCCCATCCGCGCCGACACCATCGACGTCCTGCCCGGTCCTGGCGCAAACCCGAACACCGAGGCCAACCAGCCCGCGTGACGTTCTCGTGGCCTCCATCGACCCGCGTTGGCGCCGGGGACAGCCGGCGGCCGGTCATGGCCGCGCGGTACTAGCGCCAGCCGTAGCGCTGCCGCAGCCGGGCCGTGACCTGCTCGAACGGCTCACGCGGCAGGGCCGCCGACTCGCGGCGCATCCCGCCCTCGTGCACTCGGATCACCCGGTCCAGGTTGACCCAGGACGGCCGGTGCTGGCTGTCCCACCCGCCCGCGCCGACGGCCACGAAGTCGCCCTCGCCGTCGTGCTCCTTGCTGGTCAGCTGCACGGCCAGGTACGTGCCTGCGGACTCGACGGCCACCACGAGTACCGGCCGGTCCTTACCCCGTCCGTCGTTCTCCTCGAACGGCACCCACGTCCAGACGATCTCACCGGGATCCGGGGCCCCGTCCGACTGCGGCGAGTAGCTCATCCGCACCGGCCCGACATCGCCTGGATCGACCTCCCGGGTGGCGTCCGGCCCGGACTCACCCGGCGAGACCTCCCCGTCCGCGCGCGACGACCGTGTCTGCTCCCGGGCCGGGCGACTGCGCTCGGCCACCGTCGAGGGCGACGGGGCAGAGCGGGCCTTCGGCGTCGGTCGCCGCCGGACTTCCTGTCCTGCCTCTGGCGCCGGTGTATCACTCTGACGGCGACCACCCGCCACCAGATCGGACACGATCCTGACCAGATCCCCCAGCAGTCCCATCCCGCCACAATAGTTAGGTCGGCCGCGACGCCCGCAGGAGCAGCTCGACCTGGCAGTCCTTCCGTCGTCCCCGCGCACCGGTGGAACGGGTGCCGCGTGGGCCGTCGGGGCCAAGATCCCGGTGGACCACAGCCGGCTGGACCGAAGTCTCGAACGGGCACCCGCCCCGGCGGCGTCACAAAAGCTCCGGAGGCTCGGCAGGTGCGTACGGGTCAGGACGCCGCGGATCCCATTGCCGGGGGCTCGGGTTCGCGCTGCGGCTGCGTCCTGATGAGAAAAGCGTCAGCGCTCAGGCCGGCCCGGTCGACAAGGACTGCGAGGCTGCCCACGTCAGGGGGCCTGCTTTGCGCCAGGTGGGCCAACGTCGACTGGCTGATCCCGGCCCTGCATGGCGACTCCCTCCACGGGAGGCCTCGTCCCTGACAGTGGGCGTCGATGGCGGCGAAAAACCCTTCTGTATCGACCGTTGCCCGGTCCGGTATGGCACCTTTCCCCCGCTGGATTCGACATGTGACGTACAATTGCAGAAGGCGAACCTGCCTTGCTGCGGCTAATTTGACTCTAGAGTGTCACTTGCGCATCCGCGAATTCTCGCGCGGCTGCGCCCCAGCACACACAGGCCCAGGAGTCACGCATGGCCAACCACAAGGTGTACCAGATCGTCCCCTCGGGCGGCTGGTGGCAGATCAGGCATGAGAACTCGTTCATCTCGACCCATCGAATCAAGGACGAGGCAATCGCCGTTGGCCAGAAGATCGCGATCGGCAAACAGCCCAGTCATCTGGTCGTCCAACGGGCTGACGGCACGGTCGAGACCGAGTGGACATACGGCGACGACCCGGTCCCAGCCAAGAGCTGAGACGAGATGCGGTGGATGGCCGCGAACACGGGCTCCGGTGGTGGGCGGCGGTGTGATGCGATCGCGGGCCGCTTTGTCAGGCAGTCCGTCGTCAAACCCGGTCCCAAGGCCACCGTCACCGATTCGGTGCGGCGCACGAAATCACGGTAGCGACATCTGATCTCGGTTCCGTCTTTTCCCTGGTGGTCTGGGCGGAACCGGGAACGTTACGTATCCGCCCCCTCCTCGCCCCTTCCGGATTTTCTTGAGGCTGGGCGAAGGTCATGGTGCTTCTGTTCGGGGTGCACCGATCCGCTGCGGTTCTCACCGAGTCGCATCTCGCCGAGTCGCAGGGTGAGTCCGTACCCGACCAGGACGATGAGGTGGAGCAGGAAAAGCCAGAAGCCGACCGCGACGGCCGCGCCCACCGGTGAGAAACCGCCGAACGGCAGTCCGAGATCCAGGGTGAACGACAGGAAGAGCACGAATCCCTGCAGGAACCCCGCGACGAAGGATCCGGTCGCTCCCGCCGCGCACAGCGTCGCGGTCCAGGCTGGCCGGCCTGGGCCGACCACCCGGTAGACGAAGGTCAGGGTCGCGGTCAGCACCAGCCAGTCGACCGTGAACGCGACGACCACGCCGAGCGCTGCCGACAGGCCGCTGTCGGCGAACAGGCGGGCCAGTATCGGCGTCACGAGCAGCACCGGAAGCAGCAGCACCGGCGCGGCGGCGAGCAGCGGCAGCACGCTGAGCCGGCCGCGCCATCCGACCAGGTTTTCGCGTTGTCCGGTGAGTCGGACGAAGGCCCGACGCAGCCCTTCGCCGTAGAACGTGGCCGGAATCGCCGCGCCTGCCACGACCAGCGGTGACATCGTCGCCGCAGCCCGGAACGCCGTGTCGACGACCGCGGGTGCGCCCAGACCGCCGGGCAGGGCCTCGGCCAGCGAGCGGCCGAGTTCGCGGGTGTGTGCCTCGCCGAGGAGCAGGTCGATCAGTCTGATGGCGACCAGCACGCCCGGGACGATCGCGATGGCGGCGTAGTAGGTGACGCCGGCGGACATCAGCGCGAGATCGTGGCCGCGCAGGCCGTCGACGACAGCCCGGACCAGCGCTGCGACGCGGCGGGCCACTCTGGTCGGGGCACCTTCCATACCGACAGCATCTCCGGTGGAACGGCCCGGCCTGCCTGCCGCCCTCGCTGCCGCGTCCGCTCCGAGGACCGACCAGGATGGTGTCCGAACGGCTCGGGCCTGCCGACGTCGGGTTCACGCCGCGGACGTACAGCCACGTCATCCCGGGCATGGACGCTGCGGCGGCCGGCCTGTGGCCGGGGTGATTCTCGGTCCGTCCGAGGAGGATCCGCGAGACGAGGTGCACCGGGACGTGCACCCGGAGGATGGTTCGCCGCTGGATGATGAAGAGGACCAGGGCAAAAGCCCTGGTCAACAGGGGTGGAGGTGAGGGGACTCGAACCCCTGGCCTCCTCCGTGCGAGGGAGGCGCTCTACCAGGCTGAGCTACACCCCCTGGAAGCAACTGAAGCTTACAGGACGGCGGGGCGAAGGTGACGACTGCCCCTCGCCGTCCGCGGCGGGGCGGATTGGATGGGCAGCCGCCGGGCGTCTGGGAGGCTCGGCAGCGTGGCGATCAGGCGGTCGAACAGGACGGAGGCGTCCTGCGGGGAGAGCAGGCCGGCGTCGTGTCCGGTCCAGCCCCACAGGTGGGCGCCGTCGAGGATGATCTCGTCGTCGGGGCTGGCGCCGTCGGGGAAGGCAAGCGTGGCGTCGGCGGATGGGGGCGGCCCGTCGAGGGGGCGGTGCGTCCACAACTGCAGCGCTTCCTCCGGGCACCAGGTCTCGTCCCGCACGGCCACCTGCCACGCCGCCCGACCGGGCCGGTACACGGCCAGTCGCACGGACGTGCCGCGGCAGCGAAAGTGCAGACCGAGGCCGTCGCGGCGGACGCTGCGCAGGTCAACCGGCACGGCGCAGCTGCCGGGGCAGACGAGGTATCCCTCGGCTCGCAACCGGTCGGTCCACGCCTTGAAGGACACGGCCTTGGCGGACACAGCTGACGCTGCCTTCCTGGTCGGACTGGGCGATGGTCGCGGACTGGGTGATGGTCGGACTGGGCGATGCCGGGAATCGCCATCTGGTCCAGCTGGGGGCGCGGCCTCGGCTGGGACGGCGTGCGCCAGGGCCAGTGCGAACGTCGGTGCCAAGGCCAACAGCAGTGCGGGGCCAGCGATAACTCCACGCCGGTGGCTGCGCCCATGCGGACGTCGGCGCGGACGCGAGCGGGCGGCGAAAGCCGGGGCTATGGCGTGGCGGTGGCTATGACGGTGGCGATGGACCAGCCGAATCCCTCGCGCCGGGGCGGGCTCCGCGAGCTAGCGGGCCGCCGGGCTCGTCATGGCGGGGACGAGCCTCAGAAGGCGCGAGGGCCGGGACAACCGAGGGAACCCGGACAGCGTGGACAGGCTCCGGCGCTACAGACTGCGCGCCACGCCCAGTGCGAGGCGGGGCCGTGCTGGAAGCGGAGCGTCACCCTGCCGATTATGCACGCCCACCGGTATGCGCGGTGTCACGTGACAGCTGCGGTGCTGGTCGTCAGGCATATGCCGGACTGGCCAGGGCAAGCCAGACAAGTCGGGCGGACGAGAAGCGGCTAGGTGGCCTGCCCGAACTGCCTCGGACCGCACGGGTGGCACGGATGGCCTGAACGGGCGAGGCGAATCACCCGTCCGGTGGATCGGCGATAGTCGCGGAGGGAATCCCGACAGCAGGGGGTGACGAGTCGCTCGGTGACGAGGGTAACGAGGCGAGGTGACCATGAGCATCGACAACCGGATCTTCGCGGACCGCAGGGACGCCGGACGCCGGCTTGCCGCCCGGCTGGAGCATCTGCGGGGGCGTGACGTCGTTGTGGTCGCGCTGCCCAGAGGCGGTGTCCCGGTCGGGTTCGAGGTGGCGCGGGCCCTCGGTGCGCCGCTGGACGTCCTGCTCGTGCGCAAGATCGGGGTGCCGCGCCAGCCCGAACTGGCGATGGGGGCGATCGCCGAGGGCGGGATTCGGGTGGTCAACGAGGACACGGTCCGTCTGGCCCAGGTGGACCAGACGCAGTTCGCCCAGGTGGAGGCCGAGGAACTGGCGGAGCTGGAACGCCGCGGCCACCGGTTCCGCGAGGGCCGTCCCCGGATCGGACTACACGGTCGCACGGTGGTCGTCGTCGACGACGGGATCGCCACCGGGGCCACCGCCCGAGCCGCCTGCCGGGCGCTGCGGCAGCCCGGGGTGGGCCGGATCGTTCTGGCCACTCCGGTGATCGCCCACGATCGCATCGCATCGCTGCGCCTGGATGCGGACGAGGTGGTCTGGACCCACGCACCGGAAACGTTCGTCGGGGTCGGCGAGTTCTACGCCGACTTCAGCCAGACGTCCGACGAGGAGGTCGTCGACCTGCTTCGCCGGGCGTCTGGTCCGGCCGGGCCGGCGAGGGACGTGGAGATCGCGCTTGCGGATGTCCGGCTGCCGGGCCGCCTCGTGGTGCCGGCGCACCCGCGTGGAGTGGTGGCGTTCGCGCCTGGCAGCGGCTCAGGGCGGCACAGCCCGCGTGGGCGGTACGTCGCCGAGGTTCTGGGCGCCGCCGGGCTCGCCACCCTCCTGCTCGATCTGGCCACCCCCGCCACCTCGCAGGCCCCGTCCTTCCCGGCAGTGTCGCTGGCCTCTGGAACCCCGATGGGCGCAGGGACCCCGCAGGTCCCCCCGGCTTCGACGAGTTCGACGAGTTCGGGGGATTCGGTGAGCTCGGCTCCGGTGAGCTCAGCCACCGATTCCGGGTTCGACCTGGCACTGCTCGCCGGACGACTGGCCGGCGTCGACGCCTGGCTCGCCGCCGAACCGGAGACGGCCGACCTGCCGCTGGGGCTGTTCGGCGCCAGCACCGGGGCCGCGGTCGCGCTGGCGGCCGCCGCCGAACCTGGCAGCCGCGTTCGTGCCGTCGTCTCCCGCGGCGGTCGTCCGGATCTTGCCTGGACGTGTCTGCCCACGGTGCGTGCACCGACCCTGCTGATCGTCGGCGGCCTGGACGAACAGGTGCTCGAGTTCAACCGCTGGGCGCAACAACGCCTGACCGGCTGCGTCCACCGGCTGGTCGTCGTCCCTGGCGCCACGCATCTGTTCGGGGAGCCGGGCACGCTCACCCAGGCCGCGGCGCTCGCCCGCGACTGGTTCCTCGATGCCTTCGCTCCCCGCGCCGGCCCGGACCCCGCTCCCGCTCCCGATGTCGCCCCCGATTCCGGTGCCGTCGCTACTGCCGGCCGCCCGCCCGCGGCAGATCCGGATGCCGACCAGCGACGGGCGACGAGTAACCGGTGAGCGGATGAATCACCCGTTTGTGACAGGCACGAGGTCGCCAGGAGACCCTGCGGGTGATCTCTATGTCATCGTGTGACTACAGCAAGAAATCGGGGAAGGACGTGGACGTAGCGTGCGGCGGGTTCACGCGGAGGGCGGGCCCGATCGGAGGGGGAGACAGATGGTCTACGTCGGCTCGATGATCAGTAGGCTGCCGGTGACCGTGCCGCGGACCACCACGATCGGCCAGGCAGCGCAGGAGATGGCCCGAACGGGGGTCGGCGCACTGCTGGTGGTCGACAGCGACCGGCTCGTCGGCATCGTCACCGACCGCGACATCGTGATCCGCGGTGTGGCCCGCGGGGTCGGTGCGGACGGTCGGATCGACGCGTTGATGACCACCGATGTGGTCACCGTCCCCGCCGGCATGGGCGTCGAACGGGCCTACGAGATCTTCCGGGACCATGCCGTGCGGCGACTGCCTGTCGTCGACGGCCGGCGCATCGTCGGCATCGTCACCGTGGACGACCTGCTGATCCGCAGCGAGCGGCAGATGGCCGATCTCGTCCACCCGGTGCACGACGAGACGTTCGCTCCACACCGCGAGCCCGCACCCCCCGTCGTGACCGGCCGTCCCACCGACCGGGCTGCCAGCCGGTCTGTCCGTCGAGGGGCCGGAGTCCATGGCGCGAACGGGAGAGCAGCCAGCATGGTGTCGATGATCCGGGTCTCCGAGTCACCGGTGTTCCCGCGACGGACCGGGGTGCTGCGCGCGCACCCGGGCGACACACTGATCATCCACAGTCATGTGCCGCGGACGGCGGACCGCTCGGGGGAGATCTGCGCGGCCCGGTCGGACAACGGCGATCCGCCGTTCGCCGTGCGCTGGACCGACACCGGCACTGTGAGCTTCGTCTTCCCGGGCCCGGACGCCGAGGTCCGTCACCAGGGGGAGGCTGCCCGCCCCCAGGCAACAGCCGGCGCCACCCGGAACTGATCCCGCCGCCCGTAGCTCTGATCCGGAGCCTGGTTCAGAAACCGTCAGCCGGAGCCGGGGTCGGAGCCGGGGTCGAAACTGGGGTCTGGTCTGGTGACAAAGCCGGGCCCGAGCTCGAGGCGGACGGCGAGGTGATCTCATGGCCGTCGACGAGGGCGATGGTGCGGTCGGCGAGCACCTCGGCGTCGATCGGGTCATGCGTGACGATCAGCACCGGCGCGGACAGCGTCGGCAGGACGGTGCGCAGGAAGGCCCGGACCTCGGTACGGGTCGAGGTGTCGAGGGCGGACAGCGGCTCGTCGAGCAGCAGCAGCCGCGGCCGGGTGGCCAGCGCCCGGGCGAGGGCCACCCGCTGGGCCTGCCCGCCGGACAGTGCGCCGGGCCGCCGGTCGGCCAGATCGCCGACACCGAACCGGGTCAGCCACGACTCGGCGTCCGCCCGGGACTGCCGCCGTCCCTGACCGAGCCGGGCGCGCAGGCCGAAGGCGACGTTGTCGCGGGCGCGCAGGTGCGGAAACAGCAGATAGTCCTGGAACACGACCCCGACGGGACGGTCCTCGCACGCGGTGAAGCGACGTTCGCGCGGATCGTCGAGGACCTCGCCGGCCAGCGTGATGCGCCCGGCGTCCAGGGGCAGCAGGCCGGCGAGCGCCCGCAACAGCGTGCTCTTCCCGGCGCCACTGCGCCCCAGGACGGCAACCACCTCACCCTGGGCGACCCGCACCTCGACGTCCAGCACGAACGCGCCGCGGCGGACGATCATGCGAGCGTCGAGCCCATCGCCGCCGGCCGAGGCGGTGCCGGCCGAGGCGGTGCCGGGCGAGGTCGGGGTCGCCTCGGGATGGGCGGTGCTCATCGAGGTCCCCCCGAGCCGTCCGCGGTGGTGGTCGCGAGGGCGCCGCGGCCGGCCCGGCGGCGGGCGATCCACCGGGTGCCCGGCAGCCACCGGGCGCGCAGCGCGACCAGGACCGTGACACAGACCGCCAGCAGCACGAGGGACAGGGCGATCGCCGCGTCCGGGTCGGTCTCCAGCGCCAGGTAGACGGCCAGCGGCATCGTCTGCGTGGTACCGGGGAAGTTGCCGGCGAAGGTGATCGTCGCGCCGAACTCGCCGAGGGCCCGCGCCCAGCACAGGGCGGTGCCGGCGGCGACCGCGGGCGCCACGAGCGGGACGGTCACCCGGCGGAACGTCATCCAGGGATCGGCGCCGAGGGTGGCGGCGGCATCCTCGAAGCGACGATCGGCGCTGTTGAGCGCACCTTCGACCGAGACGACGAGGAACGGCATCGCCACGAACGTCTGCGCGACCACGACACCGTTGGTGGTGAACGGCAGAGTGAAACCGAACCAGTCGGACAGTGACTCGCCGATCAGCCCACGCCGTCCCAGCGCCAGCAGCAGCGACACGCCGCCGACCACCGGCGGCAGCACCAGGGGCAACGTCACCAGTGCCCGCAGCAGCGTGCGCCCCGGAAACCGGGTGCGCGCCAGCAGCCAGGCCAACGGGACGCCGAACACCAGCGACAACACCGTCGCCTCACTGGACGTCCGCAGCGACAGCAGCAGCGCCTGACGGACGCTCGTCTGGCTCAGCAGGTGCGCGAGCCCTGTCCACGGCGCCCGGATCAGCAGACCGACCAGCGGCAACAACAGGAACAGCACCGCGATCGAACCCGGCAGCCACAGCGCCCACGGCACCCGCCGGCGGGTTTCCCGTCGCTGGCCACGGCGGCGGGCCGGACCAGGCCCGCCAGGGCGCGCCGACTCGCCGGCCTGCGTCGACGTACCGGACCATGACAGGGAGGCGTCAGTCGTCATCGCCGGCGGGGTGCCTTTCTCGGGTGCGAACGGACGTGCCGGCGACGACCCCCATCCGGGCGGACCCACGGGGGCGCGGGAGTCAGCGGCGGTCGGGCATCTCGATGACCACGTTGGTCGACTTCACCGCCCCGACGGCGAGGACACCAGGCTCGAGACCGAGTTCGTCGGCGGCCTCCCGGCTCATCAGGGACACCAGCCGGTGCGGGCCGGCCTGGATCTCGACCTGTGCCATGACGGTGTCCCGAGTGACGCGGGTGATGATGCCCGGGAAACGGTTGCGGGCCGACTCCGCCACGACGGGGATCGACGCGCTACTCTGTTCTCCAGCCATGTCCTTGGCGAACTCGGCCAGATTGGCGCCTTCCACCGCCCGACGGCCTGCATCGTCCAGGACGGTGGGCAGGCGACCGCTGTCCGCCCAACGGCGGACGGTGTCGTCACTGACACCGAGCAGCGCTGCTGCCTCGCTGATCCGGAATCTTGGCATACCTGCGATAGTAACCCCGCAGGTTCGGCGACTTTCGCCCGGTTTATCCGATCTTACGGTTATTTCTGTCGCGTTTCTACCGCTTCTGCGGAGTCTACTCGACGACTGACATGCCCCGCGGCGAAACCTTTGCGTTACATTCTACTGACCGTGCGTCGATCCCTGGCCCTGGAGCTTCCATGACCGATCCCGCCCGCCCGTTCGCTCCCACGCAGACCGCCGCCACGCAGGTCGGCAAGGGCGCCGCTGCCGACCGGCGCCGGCCCGCCGGCACGCCGCCCCGGATCAACGTCCGCGCGCTGCTGGTGGAGGGAGGCCGGATCATGCTCACCAACGTGCGTGGCCAGAGCACCTTCCACCTGCCGGGCGGCCCGGTCGAGGCCGGGGAGACCATCCAGGCCGCGCTGCGCCGGCAGCTGGACAAGCAGGCCGACATCGAGGCAAGTCACGTGACGTTCGTCGGCTGTGTGGAAGGCACCCGGATCGAGCGGGGAACCCGCGTCGCCGAACTCGACGTCATCTTCTCCGTCGACCGATCGTGGGCAGCCGAGTTCGGCAGCCGACTCGACGATCTAGACGTCGTCTCGACCCCGCTGAGCAGTCTCGGTGACCTGCAGCTGCAGCCGGAAGCGCTGCGCTCCCTGATCCCCGACTGGCTGCAGCACGGCCGTCCCCTCTGGCAGGGCGCCACCACCGCACGCTGACGTCCCGGCCGGCTCTCGTCGGGCGGCTCTCGTCGGGCGGCGCTGAACGGCTCGGCGTCGGACAGGCCTGCACGGGCGGCTGGTGGGCCGAGCGGCGCTGGTCAACTGCGGGGCGGCGCTGGGCCCACGTGAAGCTCAACGCTCTGCTGGCAAGCAGGTTCGAACCGACCGGCCAGCCGGCTACATTCGCCGGATGTCCGGATGTTCCGAAGGATCTCCGTCCGCTCGACCCATTGTCGGGGTGACCGGTCATCGGGGGCTGACCGAGGTGCAGCGTTGCTACGTCGACGCGGAGCTACGCCGTCTGCTGGCGCCGTTCGCGCGGGTCGCGGGTGGCTTCGCCGGTATGAGCTGTCTCGCCGACGGCGCCGACACCGTCTTCGCCGACGTCGTGCTCGACCTCGGCGGTCGCCTCATCTCGGTGATCCCCGCCCGTGGCTACCGGGATCTACAGCCGCCCGGGCACCTCGACGACTACGACCGGCTGGTCCGCAGCTGTGCCGAGGTCCGCCGGCAGGACCGCGCCCAGCCCGATCTCCCCAGCCTGATGGATGCGAGTCGGGTGCTGGTCGACGCTGCCGACCACATCATCGCCGTCTGGGACGGACAGCCGGCCCGCGGCTACGGCGGGACGGCGGACGTGGTCGCCTACGCGCGGAGCCTGGGACGTCCGGTGCAGATCGTCTGGCCGACCGGCGCGAGCCGCCAACCGGCCTGACCGCCGCCGTCGGCGCCCGCCGCTCGCCGCACCCGTCCGTCGACGTCAGCGCGGGGTCAGCGGGATGACTGTGATCGGGGCCGGGGTCAGGCCGGTGGAAGAACCCGACGTGCTCGCCGGAGGCTGCCCGGCGGGGGCGCCCGCGGTCGCCGGAATGCTGGTGGCTGCCGCCGGGGTGTCTGTGACCTTGGGAACGGCGGCCGGGTTCGCCTGGCTGGTCGAACCTCCGGCGGAACGAGGTACCGCCGGGATCCGGCCCATGGGGCGGGGGCTGGCCGCCGGCTGACCAGGCGTGGTGGCCACCAGGGGCACAGCGGCGGCCGGCTGGGCCGCAGCCACAGCTGCTGGCTGGTCGGAAGCGGTCGGCCGAGTGGGGGTGAGAGACGTCAGGGGCACAGCGGCGGCGGCCGGCTGGGCGGGAGCGGCGGGGGTAGCGGGTTGTGCCGGGACGGCAGGGGTGGGCGGCTGGGCGGGGGGCACGGGCAGCGGTGCGGGCGCGGCGACCGCGGCTGGCTCGGCGGCAGCGGCGGCCGGCCGAGCGGGGGGTACGGCGGCTGGCTTGGCTGGGGGCGTGGCCGGCCTGGTCTCAGCCGGCCTGGTCTCAGCTGGCCTGGTC
The DNA here is from genome assembly GCF_023716925.1 of Frankia sp. R82. Taxonomy (GTDB): domain Bacteria; phylum Actinomycetota; class Actinomycetes; order Frankiales; family Frankiaceae; genus Frankia. The sequence goes on along the minus strand of NZ_JAMQQG010000029.1, from coordinate 24,177 downwards.
TCGGCCGGCCTGGTCCCGACGGTGGCTGCCTGGGCCGGGGCGGGAGACGCCGGCGGCTCGTGGGCGGGTTCGTCGGCGGGGGAGATCGGGGTCAGCGGGGTGATCAGCAGGCCGGCCGGTGGCGCGCCAAGGGTGAGGCCGAGGTCGTCGTCCGCGGCGCTGCCCGTCCCGCTCGCTGCCGCGGCGGCCGGCGTGCCGGCACCCGGTGAGGTGCCGGCACCCACCAGCCGGAGGGTGTCGAGGGCCAGATCCGCCTCGGAAAGCCGTTTCTGCTGGTGCTGGGCGGTCGGAGCCAGGGGATCTTCGGCGCCCGGGGCGGCCGGGGCACCGATGGCGGCGCCGGCCGGGTCCAGGGCGGTGGTGGCCGACGGGATCACCGGCGCGGCCTCGGCCGGGACGGGAGCCACGGCCCCACGGCCGGTGCCGGTGTCGGTGCCGGCCGTCCTGGCACCGGCGCCTGGACCGGCGTTCGGGCCGGCTCCCAGGCCCACCGCCGACCGGTCGGCCGCGCGGGAGGCAGCTGGCAGGTCGGTGGGGTGCGTGTCGTGCAGCGGTGCCTGGGCGCCGGAGGTGACCTCGTCGCCGGAAGCGCCGAGACCGGCGACTGCGGCAGCCGCCGCCACCGCTGCTGTCGCGGCGACAGCCAGCACGGCCACCGGCCGTATCCGGGAACGGCGCTGCTGATCGTGCTTCGGTACCGGCGGCGCGTCGGCCAGGTGACGCACCTGACGGTCAGGCCGCGCCCCGGTGGTCGCGGATCCGGCCGCCTCGGCCGGGGTGGCAGCGCCGAGGCCGCCGGCATCCGCAGCGGTTGTCCCGGGGGCGGCAGCGCCGCCGCCCAGGACAGGGATGGGTGCCGGTGGCAGGCTGGCCAACGGCGGCAGGGCGAGGCCCGCCGCGACGAGATCGGCTGCGGCCACCGCAGCGTCGACGCCTCTGGCGGTCCCGGTGCCTCTGGCCGTCCCGGTGGGCGCGGCGACCGTGGCGGCGGCACCGGCCGGCGCGGCGACGCCGGTGGTGCGCTGGCCGCGGCGACGTCCACCGGATCGCCCGGGGCGCGGGCGAGCACCGGAAAGCAGCGCCAACAGCTCGGCGGTGTCGGGTAGTGAGCCGCCGTCGGCAAGACGGACCCGGGTCAGGGCGCGACGCACGCCTGGGCTGGTCAGCTCGCTCGGGTCGTCCTCCGACTCGGCCCGCCGCCAACCGCCGCGCCCGGCGGCGGGCCCCCCCAGGCTGGACGGGCGCCCGGTGGCAGCCAGATCGACGATGCCGGCCCAGGCGACGATGTCCGCCGCGGGACCGTCCCAGCCGCCCGCGGCCGGCCCGAAGCCGTACCCGGGAACGTAGGTGGTGCCGGCGGTCGGCTCGCCCCCGCCACCGGCCGTCACCAGCAGGGGCCGCAGGGCCGCGGCGACGCCCAGATCGACCAGCCGGGGGCCAACGACCGAGAGCACAAGGTCGGCGGCGGTCAGATCACCGAGTGGACCGACGCTGCGGTGCGCCGCCTCGATCGTCGTGAGCAGGCTGCGGGCAAGGCGGTCGATCTCCTCGGGCGACAGCGGGCCGCGTTCGGCGAGCTCCCGGGCGAGGGTGGGCCCGCCGACGAACTCGGTGACGAGGTAGGGCCGCGTGGCCGCGGGTGCGGCGTCGAGCACGCCGCAGGTGTACGGGCCGGCGATCACGCAGGCCCGCTCGACGGCGGCGGCGAAGCGGGCTCGCATGTCGTCGCGCAGCGCGTCACCGGGATGCAGCGAGCGGACGGCGACCTGAGCACCGCCGGGTGCCCGGGCCAGGTGGACGACGCCGGTGATGCCCACATCGACCCGGCCGAGAAGCTGGTACGGCCCGAGCATGGTCGGTTCGCCCGTGGCGAGCGGGGCCACGTGGCGCGGAAGACGAACGGTCATGTGGGCTGCCCCGGATACGACTCGTGGCTCGCCGACGGCGACGGACCTCTCTGACAGTAGCGACTCACATCGTGTCCGTGAAGGGCGCTACGCCCGCTTCTTCAGTATTTTGCTGTCCGCCGTCTGCTGTTCGGCTTTGCCGGGGAGTGCGCACCCGGATCCTGGTCGGGTTTCGCGCCCGGCCTCCGGGTGGGTGGCCTCGATGCCGTCGAGCAGCCAGCCCAGTGCTCGTTCGAAACGCGGCGTCGGCAGGAGGAGGCCCATCGTGCACAGGCTGCGCAGGCGGGGAAGCTCCTCGCCGTCGGACAGGGCGCCGAAATCCGGCTCGAGCGCCTGCGTGGCGGCGGGATCGTCCCCCTTCGGCAACGGGGGATGCGGGAACGCCTGGCTGCTGATCTCCCGCAGGGTGCAGCCGACGACGAGGTCGTTCACCGAGTGCAGAATGCGCTGCTGCTCGAGCGGATCATCGGTGATCTGCGAGACGACGCCGAGGTACTGCTCGATGAACCGCAGCTTGTTGGGTCCACGAGACGGACGGGCCACGACCTGCAGCGTCCACGGGTGGCGTTGGTAAGCCTCCCGGAACCGCTGCGCGATCGCGGTGAGACCGGCCCGCCAGCCGGTCGGGACCTCGGCGAGCAGGCTCTCGCCCAGGAACTCGTCCCAGACGAGATCAAGCAGCTCGTCCTTGTCTCGGACGTGATAGTAGAGCGTCATCGTCCCGACGCCGAGGTGCATGGCGAGCCGGCGCATCGACACCGCGGCCAGGCCGTCCGCATCCGCAAGCTCGATCGCCGCCCGGGCCAGCAGCTCGCGGCTCAGCTTCGACCGGCAGGCGCCCGTGTGGCCCGTGCCCGTGCCGCCCGTACCCGTGACCGTGCGCACAACGCCGGTCCTGGTGGCTGGTTCCGCCGGCGCGGCCATGACCTGGTCACCTCCGACCACATCGGGAAGCGGGAAAAGCGTTTTGCCGTTCGTACATCGTACGGCGTAGGGTGGTGGCACGTCCTCGTACGGTGTACGAACTTGCTGGCATACGATCTGTGCTGGCGTACGGCCCTGTGCTGGTGGGCGAGCAGACGCACGCAGGTGAGCGCCACGCAGGCGAGCACGGATGGGCGTGTAGACGGGAGGGATTGACGTTCATGGCTTCACGTTCGGAGACAGGGCCGGGCCCGGCGGCAGGATCGCGTTCGGCGGAGTCGTCGACCGCTCCGGCGGGGGCGGCCGGTCCGTCGCGGGCCTCATGGGCCGTCCTGGCGGTCTGCTGCCTGGCCCAGTTCATGGTGGTGCTCGACATCTCGATTGTGAACATCGCGCTACCGTCGATGCAGGATGACCTCGGCCTGTCGGCCGGGGGTCTGCAGTGGGTGGTCAATGCGTACACCCTGGCCTTCGCCGGGCTGCTGCTGTTCGGCGGGCGGGCGGCCGACCTGTTCGGTCGACGGCGGGTGTTCATCCTGGGCCTGGCTCTGTTCACGCTCGCCAGCCTCGGTGGTGGCCTCGCGCAGAACGAAGTCCAGGTCATCGTTGCGCGGGCGGTGCAGGGGCTCGGTGGCGCGGTGCTGGCGCCGGCGACGCTCAGCCTGCTGATGACCTCGTTCGCGGAAGGCCGGGAGCGCACCCGGGCCCTCGGGGCCTGGGGTGCGACGGCGGCCAGCGGTGGTGCGTTCGGCACGGTGCTCGGCGGTGTACTCACCGACATCGCCGACTGGCGCTGGGTGCTGTTCGTCAACGTGCCGATCGGCATCCTGCTGATCGTCGCGGCGCGGACGGTGCTGGTCGAGTCGCGGGGTCAGATCAGCCGGCTGCGTGACCTCGACGTCCCCGGCACGGTGACGGTGACCGGCGGTCTGGTGCTGCTGGTCTACGCGATCGTGCGAACCGAGAACTCGTCGTGGACGTCCGCGACGACACTCGGCATGCTCGCCGGTGGAGTCATGCTGCTCGGGGCGTTCCTCGCCATCGAGGCGAACAGCCCGAATCCGCTGGTGCCGCTGGGGATCTTCCGCTTCCCGGGGATCGCGGTGGCGAACCTGATCGCGGCCGTGCTGGGGGCCGGCATGTTCGCCGTGCTGTTCTTCCTCACGCTGTATCTGCAGCGGGTCCAGGGCTTCAGTCCGCTGCGGGCAGGGCTCGCCATGCTGCCGATGCCAGTATCGATCATGATCGCGTCGCAGATCGTGACGCGGATGATCGGCCGGCTGGGGCCGCGCCCGATCATCGTCGCCGGAGTCGTGATCGGCGCCGCCGGTCAGTTCTGGATGACGGGCATCTCTCCGGGCGGCTCCTACTGGGTGGAGGTGTTCGGCCCCATCGCGCTGATGTCCGCCGGTATCGGCACCGTCATGGTCGCGATGGTCACCGCCGCGACGTCCGGGGTGCCCATGCACATGGCCGGGCTGGCCTCCGGGCTCGTCAACACCGGCCGGCAGATCGGCGCGGCCGTCGGCCTCGCGGTCGTCACAACCCTGGCCGCGAACCGCACCGAGCACGAGACGCAGCACGGCGCCGCGCTGCCCGACGCGCTGACCTCCGGGTACACGCTCGGCCTACTCATCGCCGCCTGCGTGTTCGTCATCGGCCTGCCGATTGCCCTGCTGCTGCCGCGCCGCGGCGGCCCGGCTGTCCCGGTGCCGGTGCCGGCCGGGCTGTCCGACGGCGAGCCCGTCGCAATCGCCCAGAGCGCGGTCAGCGAAAGCGCGGTCACCGAAAGCGCGCAGGCCTGACCCGCAGCACCGCTTGATCCCGCAGCACCGCCGATCGGGACGTGACTCGCCGGGTGGCCGTCGCGTTCCGATCGGCGTTCTGTCAGCGTGACTGGCGCAGCAGGGAGATGACGGATGCCTCCGCGCGCAGCTCGCCGGCGGCGGTGAAGACCTCGATCCGACTCGCGGCCCGCTCGTCCGCGATGTGCAGGCCGCTCACCCGGTAGAGCAGCCACTCCCGGACGTCGACCTCGTCGTGGAACGTCACCGTCATCGACAGCACCAGACCGGTGACCCCCGGGAGCATCTCCCCGGTGGGGGTGAGCAGCCCAGCCATCGCCAGGACATCCGCCGCCGGCATGAACTCGCAGGCATGGGCGAGCAGTGCCCGCCAGATCGTCGGATCGTCACCGGCGCCGGGGATGCGCGACCAGTGATCCCGCCGGTAGCCAGGGCCTTCGGTGGCCAGCCGCGTCTCCCACGGAATCAGCCGCAGGTGCCGGTCGGCCTCGGCCGCTTCGGGGCTGACCGGTAGTGGTGTGCTGGTCCGGTGGATCCCCGGGTCCGGCCGCCGAGTGCGCAGCATCAGGTTCGTACGGGACAACGTCTGCGAGTCCTGGCGCACCGACAGCGCCAGCGCCCCCACCGACCGGCCGTCCGCCAGCCGCTCCACGTCGATCCACACCGGCCACCGGCAGTTGCCGGGCCGGAAGAAGATGGCGTTCAGGGAGTGCACGACCTTGCCCGGCGTCACCCGCTCGGCCAGCACGATCTGCTGGCCGACCTGCTGCCCGCCAAGGACGCCGCCGTGCGCGCTGTGCAGCGCCCGCACCGGCACCGGTGGGACGTCTCCCCGTACGTCCAGCACGGACAGCAACTGCTCCAGCGTGAACCGGTCCGACCCGGTCGCGTTGATCAGTGGATCGGCCTCGACCGGTGTCGCACCGCCCGGCTGGGAAGGGCTTGTCCTGGCCGGTTGAGTAACCACATCGCACCCTCTCGTCAGTAACAGTCGACAGCCGTTGGCTGGGTCCCCGGGGTCAATGTCGACCTGTCCGGCCTGACGGGCATGCGGCGAGTGGCGCAGGCCATATCCAGCACCGGACTGCTGCCTGCGTAAAAGCAAGCAAAACGTCCTAGAACCGGCCGTACCCGGCTCTGTATACGGTCCAGGATACGAAACTGGATACAGAGTTCATGGTCGCGTTACGCGCCGCGCGGTGGACCGAAACGCACCCGCCCGACCCTCAGCTGCAGACACGACGGGGGAGGCCGGTGGGCCGCCGTGCCCGGCTACCGCAGCCGGCAGCAGTGATCTCCCTCTGACTGGCCCGCGTGCTGTGCGCGGGACGACCCGCACCTGTGGAACCCCGAGGGCGAGAGCTGGCATGACCGACACCGCACCGACCCCGACCGACGCACCGACCGGTCCCGCGAACACCCCGCTGACCGTGGGCGCCCGACCCTACGACTTCACCTTCGACCCCGCGACCACCGCACTCGTGCTCATCGACATGCAGCGCGACTTCCTCGAACCGGGCGGTTTCGGGGAGAGCCTCGGCAACGACGTCAGCCAGCTGCGCAGCACGATCGAGCCGCTGCGCGCGGTGCTGGCGACCGCGCGCGCCGCCGGGCTGACCGTCATCCACACCCGGGAGGGCCACCTGCCCGATCTGTCCGACCTGCCGGCGGCGAAGCTGCACCGCGGCAACGCCACCCTGCGCATCGGCGACGTCGGGCCCAAGGGCCGGATTCTGATCCGCGGCGAGTACGGCCAGGACATCATCGACGAGCTGGCGCCGATAGACGGCGAGACCGTCATCGACAAGCCCGGCAAGGGTGCCTTCTACGCCACCGCCTTCGGCGACGTGCTCCGCCAGCGGGGCATCACCAGCCTCGTGGTCACCGGTGTGACGACCGAGGTCTGCGTGCACACCACGGTCCGCGAGGCCAACGACCGCGGCTACGAGTGCCTCGTACTCGGTGACTGCGTCGGCTCCTACTTCCCCGAGTTCCAGCGGGTCGCCCTCGAGATGGTCGCAGCCCAGGGCGGCATCTTCGGCTGGGTCGCCCCGTCGCAGGCCTTCCTCGACGCCCTGGCCCCGCTGCTGTCCGTACCCGCCGCCGTCGCGGCCTCCTGAGACAGGACTGGTCCACGCAGATGATCAAGATCGGAACCCGGTCGTCGCGGCCCTCGACGCCGAGCCTGCCCTACTGGACGAAGGGCGACACCAACGCCTTCTTCGGCCTCGGCGTCAACGTGCTGGTCAACGTCATCGTTCTGACGTCGCTGTGCCTGTTCGTCGTCAACATCCCCAAGGCCGACGTGTACGGCGCGATCCTGCCGGCGCTCGGCATCGCGATGCTGATCGGCAACCTGTTCTACGCCTACCTCGGCCGGCGGCTGGCCGCGAAGGAGGGCCGCGACGACGTCACGGCCATGCCGTACGGGCCGAGCGTCCCGCACATGTTCATCGTCGTCTTCGTGATCATGTTGCCGATCTACCTGAAGACGAAGAACCCGGTCGCGGCGTGGCAGGCGGGTCTGGCCTGGGCGTTCATCATCGGGATCATCGTCGTGATCGGCGCGTTCGTCGGCCCGACGATCCGGAAGTACGCCCCGCGGGCGGCGATGCTCGGCACGCTCGCCGGCATCTCGATCGCGTTCATCTCGATGCGTCCCGCCGCCCAGATGTGGGACGCCGCCTGGATCGCGCTGCCCGTGTTCGGCCTGCTGCTCATCGGACTGCTCACCGACCTGAAGCTGCCGTGGAACCTGCCGATCGGTGCGGTGGCGCTGGCGGTGGGCACGGCGATCGGCTGGATCGGCGGGTTCATGGACACCCCGGCGGTCTCCGAGGCGGCGAAGGACATCGCGCTGTCGCTGCCGACATTCCACTTCGACCGGCTCATCGACGGTCTGCGCGACATCTCTCCCCTGCTGGCCACCGCGATTCCCCTCGGCGTCTACAACTTCACCGAGGGCATGACGAACGTGGAGAGCGCCGCGTCCGCGGGGGACAGCTTCAACCTGCGCCCGATCCTGCTCGCGGACGGCTTCGGCGCGATCATCGGCTCGGCGCTCGGCTCGCCGTTCCCGCCCGCGGTCTACATCGGCCACCCCGGTTGGAAGTCCGCCGGCGGGCGCACCGGCTACTCGCTGGCCACCGGCGTGGTCATCGCGCTGCTGTGCTTCTGTGGGATGTTCGGCCTGCTCAACGCGGTGTTGCCGCTGCCGGCGATCGTGCCGATCCTGCTCTACATCGGTCTGCTCATCGGCGCCCAGGCCTTCCAGGTCTCGCCGAAGGCGCACGGCGCGGCGGTCATCGCAGCGATCATCCCGAACATCGCCTCGTGGGCGGCCGGGCAGATCGACAACACGGTGACCACCGCGGTCGGCGTGGCGTCGAAGATGAACCCGGCGGTGAACCTGCACATCACCGACGCCGACCTCGAGGGCAACAGCGTGCTGCTGCATGGTCTGCACCTGCTCGGGGACGGTGCGGTCCTGGCCGGTCTGGTGCTCGGCTCGATCGTCGCCTTCATCATCGACAAACGGTTCGTCTCGGCGACGATCGCCTCCGCGGCGGGGGCGGCACTGGCGTTCATCGGTCTCATCCACGCCGAGAAGGTCGAGTGGGACGCCGGCGGCGGACAGGTCGCCCTGGGCTACCTGTTCCTCGCGGTGGTCTGCGGAATCTGGGCACTGACCCGCCCCGAACCGCGGATTCCGGACGCCGAGGAGATCGCGCTCGAGCGTGAGCACGGCATTCCCGTCCAGACCCCGCGCACCCCCGAGCACGAGGACGCCGCCGCAGACCCGGCCGCCGCAGACCCGGCCGCCGCCAACCCGGCGGGCGCCGCCACCGGCGGCTGATCCCGGCGTCGTCGACCCGGTTCCGCACCTCGGAGGCGGGTCGACGACGCGGTCAGTCGCTGTCCCGGGACGTGCGGTGCTGGGCGTCGGAGCCGCGGTGGGCGCCGACGTCGCTGCGGCTCTGACCGTTGCGGGTCTGGTCATCGCGGTTCTCGCGGTTGAAGTCGAACCAGTGGTGCTTGGAACCGTCGGTGCTGCCCGGGTCGTCCGGTCGGTTCTGGCCGTCCCGGCCGTCCCGGTCATCCCGGTCGGAGGTGCGCAGGGTGCCCTCAACGGTGGACGTGACGGCGACCTTGAGGGAGTCGTCATGCACCTGCAGCGGGACGACGACGAACCGCCCCAGCGGGGCGTAGGCGCCGGTCGGCGGGGCGTCCCAGGTGTGCAGGCCCAGCCACCAGCGGTGGCGCGCATCGGCGAAGACATGGGCGCCACCGGGCCCGGAGCCGACCAGCGAGCCGGTGAGCATCGGCCGTTCGGCGGCCTCGCACGGGCCCAGTGGCGTGCGGCAGGTGGCGTTCGCGACCACCTGCCGGTCGTTGAGTTCCGGCGCCGCTGAGTACACCAGGTGGTAGTGCCCGTTGTCCTCGAGGATCGACGGGCTCGCGACCCGACCGGCCTGCCAGGGCAGGCTCGGGCGCAGCAGCGTGGCGGGGTTGCCGGTGAGCACCAGACCGTCGGAACGCAACGGCTGCGCCCACAGCGCCGGACCCGATCCGCCGGACTGCCCGGGGCTGCTCCAGGCCAGGTAGGGCCGTCCGGCGGCGTCGACGAAGGGACTCGGGTCGGTGCTGCCGCCCTCGGCGGTCTGGCAGACGAAGGGGGCGAGCGAGGTGTCCTCGAACGGTTCGTCGAGATGTTTCGAGGTGGCCGCCGAGACGCAGCGGATCCCGAGCCCGCGCACGGTGGCCGTGTAATAGAGCACGAACGATCCGTCGAACACGCCGATCGCGGCCGGTCCGAGTCCCTCGCTCGGATCCGCCCAGGCGGGGGGAGCATGCAGGGCGTCGGGTCGAACCGTCCAGGTGCGCCGGTCCCGGGTGGACAGCACCTGGATCGCATCGGGGGAGCGCGGGTCGACGCCGACGGCATAGGTCGTGCGGTGGTAGGTGACCATCGTCGGTGCCGGCAGGTCGACGCCGGCCACGATCACGGCCCGGTCGTTGCCGGCCGCACCCGATTTCGACAGGTACAGCACGGCGAGCACCAGGACGAGGACGACCATGCCCGGCTGACGGCGGGCAAAGTCGACCAGCCCGCCGGTGAGCCCCTTCTCGCCCATGCGCCACCATCCTCATCGTGAACACCTGATGGCGGAGTGTATTCACGGTGGGGCGGTATTGGCCGTCAATTGACCTTCGACAGTCCCTGGATCAGGGCGGCGTCGGCCGGACGCAGGCCGACCAGGCTGACCTCGACGCCCCGCTCGCGGTACTTCGTCCGGACGTCGTCGAGCGCGGCGACCGCCGCGGAGTCGAGCACGTCCGCCTGGGAGAGGTCCACGACCACGCGGGCCGGGTCGTGGGCGTAGTCGAACGCGCCGAGCAGGTCGTTCGTCGAGGCGAAGAACAGCGAGCCGCGGACCGCGTAGATCCGTTCGCCGCCCTGCGGGTCGAGCACGCTGGTCACCACGGCCAGCCGTGCGGCCCGCTGGGTGAACAGCAACGCCGAGAGCACCACGCCGACGACGACTCCGTAGGCCAGGTTGTGGGTCGGCACGACCGTCGCCACCGTCGCCACCATCACCAGGGTCTCCCCGCGGGGCATCCGGCGCAGGGTCGCCGGCGCGACGCTGCGCCACTCGAAGGTCATCACGGCGACCAGCATCATCACCGCCGCCAACGCCGACATCGGGATGTGTCGTACGAGGTCGCGCAGCGGCACGACCAGCAGCAACAGGAAACCGCCCGCGGCGAACGTCGACAGCCGTCCGCGTCCCCCGGCGTTGACGTTGACGATCGTCTGGCCGATCATCGCGCAGCCGCCCATGCCGCCGAAGAACCCGTTGACGATGTTCGCGATGCCCAGACCCCAGCTCTCCCGGTCGGGGTTGTGCGTGGTGTCGGTCATCCGGTCGACGATCTGCGCGGTCAGCAGCGTCTCCAGCAGCCCGACGGCCGTGAGGGCCAGCACGTACGGTGCGATGATCCGCAGCGTCTGCCAGTCCACCGGCACGTCCGGCAGACCCGGTCGAGGCAGGGACGACGGCAGCCGTCCCTCGTCCCCGACGGTCGGGACGGAGATGTGGAAGCAGACCGTCACGAAGGTCAGCAGTGCCACCGCGACCAGCGGCGCCGGGACCGCACGGGTCACGCGCCCCACCGTGAGCAGGATCATCAGTCCGGCCGCGACCAGCACATACACCGGCCACGGCCGGCCGATGACGTGCGGCAGCTGTGCCGTGAAGATCAGGATTGCCAGGGCGTTGACGAATCCGATCATCACGGTGCGTGGGATGAACCGCATCAGCCGCGCGATGCCGAGCAGCCCCAGCACGAACATCAGCAGGCCGACGCCGATCGTGGTCGCGATCAGGTACTGCACCCCGTGCTCACGAACCAGGGGGGCGGCGACCAGCGCCATCGACCCGGCCGCCGCGGAGATCATCGCGGGCCGTCCGCCGGTGAAAGCGATGATCATCGAGATGGTGAACGACGCGAACAGGCCGACTCGCGGATCGACCCCCGCCACCACCGAGAACGAGATCGTCTCCGGGATCAGCGCGAGCGCCGTCACCAGCCCGGCCAGCAGCTCCACCCACATGTAACGCCGGCCCGGCCAGCGCACGCCCGGCCACCGTCGACCGGGCGGTCGTCCACGCTGACGGGCGGTCGGTGCGGCGGCGCCTGTCCGGTCGGAGATCTCGGTCATAAGGGTCAGGCCCGGGGGGCGCCGAGGCGGACGAGGTCCAGCTGCATCTGATCGATCTCGATCGACTGGTTGAGCACCATCGCCCGCGCCGCGCTGCGGGTGCGGTCCTGCTCACCGTGCCGGGCGGCGTACTGGGCCATCGCCAGCCCACCGCGATGATGCCTGATCATCAGGGTGAGGAACAGAACATCAAGATCATGTCCGCGGAGGGTGGCGAGCCGCTGCATCTCGGCCGACGTCGCCATCCCCGGCATCCGTGCACCGCCGGCCGACCCGGTCATGGCGCTCATGTCGCCGCTTCCGCTCATCCCGGGCATGTCCTGGGTGGCCGACCCGCCGTCGGTCATGGTGCCCCCCATCCAGCGCATGGGGGCGCCGGTGCTGGACTGCGCGCGGCCCCACCCCGACAGCCACGCCGACATGACACCGATCTCCCGCTGCTGGGTGAGGGCGATGTCCTGCGCGACGCTGCGGCTGGTCGGATCCGTGCCACGATCGAACTCGATCATCGCCATCTGGACGGCCTGGGCATGATGCTCAGACATGTCCCGGGCGAAGCCGACGTCCACGGAGTTCTCTCCCGGCGCCCGGTCGAGCAGGTCGCCGAGCGCGGCACCCGCGGCGAGCAGCGCCGCGACCACCACGAGCACCACCGGCGTCCACCACAGTGCCGAGTGCCCGCGTCCGCGCCGCCGCCCGGCCGGACCGTCCTCGGTCGGCGCACCGCCCTCGGCGGGTACACCGTCCTCGATGGGCCTGCCGTCCTCGGCGTTGGTGCTGGTGGGGTCGGATCGGTCGCCGACGGGGGCGCTGCCGGCACGTGCGTCTACGGTGGCGGCCGGGGTGGGCAGATCGACCCCGGCGCGCGGGTCTGTATCGCTCATCGTCCGTCAAGTCTGACGTAGGTGCCGACCTTGTGCGCGCCACCCCCACCCGCCACCCGGGTCGGCGCCATCCGTCCGGGCCATTCGATCATGGTGTTCCGCGGAACCGCCGGCATCGTCCGGCCGGCTCAGGCTCGTCGACGTCGCGGTTGTGACCGCCGGACATCGGCGAGTCGCCGAGGCGGTGTGCGGTCAGCCGTGCAGGTGGGAGTTGAAGACGAAGGTGCGCTTGCCGACCTGAACCCGGGTGCCGGGGACCAGCGGGGCCGCCTGGTGCGGGTTCAGGGGCGTCCAGACGGTCGCCTCCGGGGGTGCGATGTAGGTGCCGTTCGCCGATCCCTGGTCGGTGATCACCGCGTCCCAGCCGGTGAGGGTGATGATGGCGTGGACCCGGGAGATCGCGCTCTCGCCGTCCTCGACGGGCAGGGCCCGGGCGGTGCCCGCGCGGACGGCGTCGTCGCGGTCGGGCTGACGGCCGATGACCAGGTCCATGTCGACGGTGAGGGTCATCCCGTCGTCGAAGACGAGGATGCCGATCGGTGGACGGGGGCCCCACACGGTCCGGTTGGCCTGCTGCGCCAGCGACTGCCCGCACTCGGCGCAGTACGGCGCCTGCGGGTGGTTGAAGTGACCGTTTGTGCACAGCACCCCCTCGACCTGGGGCTGTGAGCTGTTCGGCAGCATCGTGGGCGCCTCGTCGTCCTCGATGAGGTCCGAGACGGTGAACGTCTGCCCGGGCAGTTGGGTGAGCGCGTCGTGCTCGTCGTCGGTGAGATCGTCGGTGAGCGGCTCCTCCGGCATCCCGCCGGGGCCCATCCCGCCGGGGCCGTCGGCCGGCCCGAGACCGGAGCCGCTGGAGTGCCCGTAGCCACCACCGCCGTAACCGGGCGTGGGAGCGGCGTGGTCGATGCCGGCCTGACCGCCGCCTGGACCGGATTCGACGCCGGCGTGACCGAGTGCCTCCCCGTAGCGGTCCCGGCCGGCGAGTTCGGTCACCGGGTCCTCGTCGAGCTCGTCGAGGTCGGCGGCCTGGGTCGGTTCGGCGGCGGCGCGACGGCGATGGGCCTCCTCCTCCTGGCTGAGCAGGGGAGCGAGGGCCGGCGGCGTGGTTGAGAGCGAATCGGGGACGCGGGCACCGGAGGTGGGGATCGGGGCGCTGCCGGTCCTCGGCTCCCGGGACGGGTCGAAGGCGGCGAGCATCCGGTCCGCGGACGACTTGGAGATCGGTATCGCCGGTGCGGTGCTGGCCACCAGGCTCACTCCGACCCCGGCCACCGTGCCCAGGCGCAGGTCCAGCGGAAAACCGAGGCCCGAGACGCCGCCCTCGACCCCGTCGGAGTTGACCAGGCCGGTCGGCGCGACGTCGATGCGGGTGCAGTCGGCGGGCAGCAGTCGGTCGACCCAGGTGGCCGAGTCGACCCCGGAAAGAGTCAGCCCGGACGGCCCGCTCACCACCACGTCCATCGCGCCGTGCACGAGCGCGGCGACCCGGTCGTTGACGGTGGTCAGCAGGCTGAAGTCGGGCACCCGGTCGGGGTCGGCGTCGGCCAGGACCCCGGCGACCCGGCGCACCAGGCGCCGGCCCATGGTGGCCTCGGACGTACCCACCTCGGCGGCCACCTCGGCGCACAGCCCGAGCAGCCTGCTGGTGATCTCCGCGGTCTCGGGCTGGTCGACCCGCGCGACGACCAGCGCGCCGGGCAGTCGTACGACCACTCCGGTCCGGTCGGTACGCCCGGACTCGACGACCACCCGGAAATGGTCCAGACCCGCCATGACTCGCCTCTCGTCCCCACGTCCACGCCGCGCGGCGATCCTCGCCACGAGCCAGCCGTCCTGCCCCGGCCGGCCGGATTCCCGGCCGACCCCCGTCCCCGACGCCGATTGCGGTCACCAGCCGGCCATCGCCCTATCCTTGCCGTCCACGGGCGTCTGCGGACGGTGGATATGCCGATGTGGTCCTGTCGTGCTCGCGACCGGGTGCGGTCCCGGACCTATCCTGCCCGTGCCGGACCTCAGCCCAGCGCGCGGTCGAGGTTGATGGCGGCGCTGATCAGCGCGAGATGGGTGAAGGCCTGCGGGAAGTTGCCGAGCGCCTCCCCGGACGGCCCGATCTCCTCGGCATACAGGCCGACATGGTTGGCATAGGTGAGCATCTTCTCGAAGACGAGGCGTGCCTCGTCCACCCGGCCGGCGCGGGTCAGCGCCTCCACGTACCAGAACGAGCACAGGTTGAAGGTGCCCTCGTCGCCGGTCAGCCCGTCGCTGCCGTCGGCGGCGTACCGGCGGACCAGGCTGTCGCTGACCAGATCCTCGCCGAACCGGTCGAGGGTGGACAGGAACCGCGGGTCGGTCGGCCCGGAGAACTTCACCAGCGGCATGCACAGCAGCGACGCGTCCAGCCGCGGGGAGCCGGGAAACTCCATGTAGGCGCCGCGGGTGGGGTTCCAGGCCTCGTTCTGCACGAACTGGTAGGCCTGACCGGCGAGGTCCTTCCATTCGTTCGTCGGGCCGGGCAGCCCGCGCTGGCGGGAGATCCGGCAGGCCCGCTCGAAGGCCACCCAGGTCATCAGGGCCGAATAGGTGAACCGCTGCCGTCCGCCGCGGGTCTCCCAGATGCCCTCGTCGGGGGAGTCCCAGTGTTTGGCGAGCCAGTCGAGCTGACGGCCGAGCGCCTCCCACAGCCCGAACGAGATCGGCACCCGCTTGTTGTACAGGTACACCGAGTCCATCAGCTCGCCATAGATGTCGAGCTGCAGCTGTTCGGCGGCGGCGTTGCCGATCCGCACCGGCTTCGAGCCGCGGTAGCCGGCAAGATGGTCCAGAACGATCTCGTCCAGGTTGGGATTGCCGTCCACGCTGTACAGCACGTACAGCCCGGATTCCTTCGGCGCCTCGTGGCAGCGCTGTTCCAGCCAGTCCATGAACGCGGCCGACTCGTCGGTGAAGCCGAGCGCCATCAGCGCGTAGGTGGTGAACGCGGCGTCGCGGATCCAGGTGTAGCGGTAGTCCCAGTTGCGCACCCCGCCGAGTTCCTCGGGCAGTGACGTCGTCGGCGCGGCCACCAGCGCCCCGGTCGGCCGGTAGACGAGCAGCTTGAGTACCAGCGCGCTGCGCAGCACCATCTCCCGCCAACGGCCGTGGTAGCGACCGCGGCGGATCCACGACTGCCAGTACTTCAACGTCCGGTTGAACAGTGCGTCGGCCTCGCCGGTGACCAGCGGGCGGATCGAGGCGTTCCATTCCAGGACGATGTCCGCGGTTTCCCCCATGGCCAGGTCGAAGTCGGCGTGCACCGCCGTACCGTCGATGCGCAGCGGCAGCGAGGTGCGCAGCACCAGTGTTCCCGTGGACGACGCGAACACCGCCCCCGACCCGGGCACCAGCGTCACCGTGTGCGCCGCCCGGCCGTAGTCGAACCGCGGGTCACAGCGCAGCCGGAACGACGCCGTCCCCCGCACCGCCCGCGCCTGGCGGACGATGACGTGCGGCGTCTCGGTGACGTCACTGTCCATCGGCACCATGAAGTCGACGACCTCGCCCACCGCGCGCGGCGCGAGAAAACGGGTCATCAGCACGTTCGAGTCGGGCAGATACAGCTGTTTGGCCCGCGACTGCGGGCAGTGAATGCGAAACGACCCGCCGCGGTCGGCGTCGAGCAGGCTCGCGAAGACCGACGGCGCATCGAAACGCTGCGGGCAGTACCAGTCGATCGTGCCGTCCGTGGCGACCAGCGCCACGGTGCGCAGGTCGCCGATGACCGCGTGCTCCTCGATGGGCGGGTAGTCGGTGTGGGGCATTCATGGGCTCCGCGAGGCGTGAGGGGACAAGCGGCGTGCGGGGCGTGCTGGCGTGCTGGCGTGCTGGCGTGCTGGCGTGAGAGGGCAACCCCGCGACGGTAACCCGCGCATCGCACCCTCGCCCACGCCTGCCGGTAAACCCTGACGCCGGGCCGGGCGACGATGTGAACCCGCGGTTACGTCAGCCGTGTCGCCACCGTGGATTTGCCGGTAGTCGGTGGTCAGCGGACTGCCCGACAGTGTGGCGCCGGCCACGCCCACGGGTGGCTCCCGGTATCGAGTCCGATCACGCTTCCCACTCCCGTGGGGTCTGGCCGCGCGGCCCGACAGGCGGGGCACCTACGATCACGCCATGGGCGCCCACCTCCAGACCGCCGAGGACGGTCCCGCCGCGCTGGTGATGTTCGCTCGTGGGGACCGGGTCTTCCCGATCGACGACCTCGGCGGCGGAGTCTGGTCCCGGCGCGGCACCGTCCTCGCCGTCCATCCCGCCGGTCGCCGGGCCGCCAACGGCCAGACCAGCCCGGTGAGCGTGGAGGCGTCCCCCGCCGCGGCGCCGCTGATCGGCGCCCGCGCGACCGTCCTGTGGGACGACGGCAGCGCCGAGGTCCTGGACGAGGCGCAGCTCTGCCTCGTCTACGACCAGGAGGCCCCGGTCGGCGTCCGCGTCGTCACCGTCCCGATGGCCGAGCCGGTCGACGTCGTCCAACACGGCGGCCACGTCGTCCTCATCCTGCGCGACGGCCTACTGCCCCCGGTCGCCCTCGACTCGCTGCGCGACAAGCTCCGCCGGGTCCGCGCCGCTCTTACCCCCGCTCCCACCGCGGCCCGACCCGACGACGCCGCTGCCGCCGCCGACCGTCGTCGCCGCGACCTCGACCTGCTGCGTGCTCTGATCGCCCAGCTCACCGGCGGTTCCGCCGACCGCGGCTGATTCCGCCGCCTGCCGCCCGACGAAAAACGGGCATCCGGCCCCGTGCGGCGGATGCCCGTTCTGGCGCCCGTTGGGTGGGCGGTCAGGGGTGGGTGTCAGGAGGTGGAGTAGGGCCCGGGACGTACGCCGGGGCCGTAGGCGTTGCCGTTCATGCCGGCCCGTGGCTGCTCGGTCATCGCCTGGCTGACCTTGGACGCGATCGCCTCGGTGAGCCTGATCGCCTGGGTGAGCGACAGGTTGAGAACGATCTCGCTGTCGTCGGTCATCGCGAAGCGTACCGACACATCCGCCATGGTCTGTTTCCTCCGGTTTTTGGCCCCCCGGTAGCCGACTCCGGTGAGCGGAGGTCGCAGGGAGATCCACGCGCGGGCCTTACCCGTCGCGCGGCCTTGGGCATGATGACCAACCCACCATCCCCGATGGTGCCCGGGACGTGTGCGACGCCCCCTCCGTTCGGGGCGGTGGTCGGGCGGACGGGGATACCTATATCGTACTCCGGGAAATCGAAAGGATCCGGACGGTGATTAATATACGCCGCATTCGCCGCTTTGATCGCCGAATGGATTTTCTTGGAAACTCCGGGTGTTCGGTGTGGATGCCGGCCGTCCCGTGTGAGACAGCACACATCCGGGTGCCGTCAGATCCAGCCGGGAAACCACATCCGCGCCCGCCAGGAGGAGTACGGGATCACCTGGGCCGCGAGGATCGGGTAGAAGTACGCGAACAGCAGCACCACGACGATCGTGTAAAGGCCGACCGAAAGCGCACCGACGAGGCGTCTGGTGTCGGAGGCGTCGCGCGATCCGAGGGCGAGTCCGGCGAGTCCGGTGATGCCGAGGATCAGGAACGGCAGGCACGGCAGGGCGTAGAAGAAGAACATGGTCCGGGCCGGGAACAGCAGCCACGGCAGGAACGCCGACCCGAACCCGACCAGCACCAGCGCGGCCCGCCAGTCGCGCCGGGCGACCCACCAGGCCAGCACGGCGAGCAGACCCGCGACACCGACCCACCAGACGGCCGGATTGCCCAGCGCCAGCACCTCACGCGAACAGCCGGCCGGGTCGTGGCAGCCGGACTTCCCATAGGTGACCGGCAGGTAGTAATACGCCACCGGTCGGGCCATCACCAGCCAGCTCAGCGGATGTGACGCGGAGGCGTGCCCCTGGTGCAGGCCCTCGTGGAAGTGCAGCACCGCCATCTGGTACTTCCACCAGCCGTGCCACGCGTCGACGAAGCCGTTGCCGTAGAAGTGCCGGTAGTACCCGCCGTCGGTGACGAACCAGCCGGTCCAGGTGGCGAGAAAGACCATGGTCGGGAGGACGACGAAGCCGGCGAACCAGCCGGGCAGGTCCCGCCGCAGCGCGCCGAGGACGGGCCGGCGCGCACCACCGGTACGCCGGGCGCCGACATCCCAGGCGAGGGCGAGCGCCGACAGGCCGATGATCGAGTACAGCGCGCTCCACTTGACGCCCATCGACAGGCCCAGCGCCGCCCCGGCCGCCAGCCGCCACGGCCGCAGCCCCAGTCGCGGGCCGTACACCTCACGCCGCTGCGTCCGCCGGTCGACCGGCGGACGGTCAGGATCACCGGCCGCCGCCGAGGTGGACGGCACGCCGACAGCGGCGACGGCGGCGGTGGTGAGGCGGTCGGCGAGCCTGGCTCGTCCGTGGTCGCGGTCGACCAGCAGACAGGCGAGCGCCACCACGATCCCGGTCATCAGGAAGATGTCGAGGATGCCGATCCGGCTCTGCACGAACTCCAGGCCGTCCATGGCCATGAGCAGGCCGGCGAAGCACCCGAGCAGGGTGGAGCGGAACATCCGGCGGGCCGCGCGGGCCAGCACCAGCACCGCCAGGGTGCCGAACAGCGCCGCCGAGAAGCGCCAGCCAAGCTCCGGACTGCCGTGCGGCGTCCCGTTGCAGCTGGTGTAGCCGAACAGCCCCTCGGACGCCGCCATCAGCCATTTGCCGAACGGCGGGTGGACGACGAACGCCGGGCCGGTGCACGAGTTCGAGTCGATCTCGTAGCCGGCCTTGAGCAGCCCCAGCGCGTCCTTGGTGTAGTAGACCTCGTCGAAGTAGATGCCGCGGGGCTGGGTGACGTGCCAGAAGCGCAGGATGCCGGCGAGCACCGCCACCGACAGGGTGGCCAGCCAGCCGGTGAGCGGGTTGCCCGGCATCGGTGGGCACAGTCGGTCGCGCAGGCTGGTGGCCTGCTGCGTACGGGCGCTCGAACCGCCCACGTCGGACGAGGACGTGCGCTCCACGCGTCCGTTCACACTCCGGGGCACGGGGGCCGTAGTCGCCGTCACACCGATCAGGGTAGGTCCTACCACCTGCGAGACTGGTCGGGTGTCCGGGACCCTGGTGCTGTGTGGTGCACCCATCGGTGATGTGCGCGATGTCAGCCCCCGTCTGGGCGAGATTCTCGCCACAGCGGATGTGGTCGCGGCGGAGGACACCCGGCGGGTGCTGCGCCTGGCGGCGGGGCTCGGCGTGACCATCTCCGGTCGGATCGTGTCCTGCTACGACGCGGTGGAGGGCGCCCGGGCGGCCCAGCTGACCGAGCATCTGCGCCGGGGCGAGACCGTCGCGCTGGTCACCGACGCCGGGATGCCGGCGGTGTCCGACCCGGGCTTCCGGGTGGTCGCCGCCGCGGCCGCCGCCGGGATGACCGTGACCGTCGTGCCCGGCCCGTCCGCGGTGACGGCGGCGCTGGCGGTCAGCGGCCTGCCGTCCGACCGGTGGACGTTCGAGGGCTTCCTGCCGCGCCGCCCCGCCGAGCGGCGGGCCCGGCTGCGGGAGCTGCACGCGGAGTCGCGCACGATGGTGTTCCTGGACAGCCCGCACCGGCTCGAGGCAGGGCTGCGGGACCTGGTCGCCGTCTTCGGACCCGAACGGGCCGCGGTGCTGTGCCGGGAGCTCACGAAGACCCACCAGGAGATCGTTCGCGGCGATCTGGCCCGCCTGCTCGCGTGGGCCACCGACGGCCGGGTCATCCGTGGCGAGTTCACCCTCGTCCTCGGCGGTGCCCCCCGCCGACCGCCGCCGACGGTCATCACCGCCTCCCCCGCCGATGCCGCCTCCCCCGCCGATGCCGGCACGGTCGCCGATGCCGGCACGGTCGCCGATGCCGGCACGGTCGGCGAGGGCCGGGGGGAGAGCGTGCGGGCGGAGGTGCTGGCAGCGGACGTGGCGCGGCGGGCGGCGACCGGGATGTCCCGCAAGGAGGCCAGGCGGGTCGTCGCGGCCGAGTACGGCCTGTCCCGCAACGACGTCTACGCCGCCGAGCTCGCCGCCCGCCCCGGACGCCGTCCCGCCCCGCCGGACTCCTGAAACCGGGCCGGGGGTCAGCAGCCGCGTTGCAGCAGGAGCGCCTTGCCCATGGCAGCCCATTCGTAGGCGATCATGTAGGGCCACATGCCGCGGGGCGGGGAAACGCCGATCATCCGGGCGTCGCCGTGGTAGCAGCGGCCGAGCCGCAGCCGGGCCCGGGTGGTCTGCGTGGTGGCGGTGATCACGAGGACGGAGTGCCAGCCGCGTTGGGCCGCCGCCGCGGCCAGCCAGCGTGACTCGCCCCGGGTGGTGAGGGGTCTGGGCGCAAAGCAGATCACCTCGACGCCGGTCAGCCCGCGGGGGCACGGATCGTCGGCCGTCGGCGTGGAGACGGCGAGGACCGGCGCGTAGCCCGTCCGGGCCAGGGCGACGGCGCGTTCGAGTCGCCCGGGGCTGCCGGCGAACATGACGATCGCATCCGCCCGCGCGGGCGCATCCCGGTGTGGCAGGACGAACAGCCGCACCGTCGCCAACGCGAAGCCGATCACCAGCACACCCGCCACACCCACCAGGACGAACAGCCGCCGCCGTCTCCGGGGCGCCGTGGGACCGGGGTTCACCCGGGTTGCGAGTCGGGGGGAAACCCCCGTCCCGGAATCCGCTGGCTCGACGCCGGGACGTGCGGGCCGAGGCGGCGTCGCTCCGTCGGTCGGTCGGGTCGTCACGACTGCTCCCGACCTCCTCCCCGGACCTGCGCCAACCCGGCCGTCCACTCCTGGGCCGAGCCAACCACCATTCACCCGCGGCGGGTGGACCACCCGCCGTAACGCCGCGCCGGACCACGTCGCCCGGCGGCGGGATCAGCCCAGGACGGGGCGGGGGGCGACGGCGGGGGAGCGGGTGATCAGCCGGGGGTGGGTGAAGGCCGCCCGGGCGGCGTCGCGGGGCCACACCGTGTAGGAGGTCCCGTCCTGCCACTGCACGATCGGGATCTGATGACCGACCTGCAGACCGGTCGCCTCGTCCAGGCGGAACCGGCCGAGCAGGGTGGTCGTGTCGATGCCGCGGGCGGCGGCGAGTACCGAGGTGTCCTGGATACCGCCACAGAAGCGGATCGCCCGGCCGAGGATCAGGCCGGTGACGTACGCCCAGGCGGCGGTCTCGGTCGGGGCCGCGCCGTGCAGGGCGGTGTAGTCGGCGGTGAACTCGCGGGCGCTCGGCCCGGTCGAGGTCGCCCGGGTGCTCTCCGGCAGCCAGCTGCCGGGCGCGAGCAGGCGCTCCCGCAGGTCGCCAAGACTCTCGGTGGCCTGGGCGCTGACCGCGGTGGAGAAGGCCGCTGCCCGCCATGGCCGGCGCAGCAGGACGTTCGCCGCCGCCAGTTCGTCGTCGGGAGCGGCGTGGACGATCAGGATGTCCCCCGGTGGCAGCCGGCTGGCCGCGAGCGTCGCCCGGCCGGGCGGGAAGACGTGCGAGGTGACCTCGAACGCCTGGGCCGCGGCGGCCGCCCGGGTCAGCGAGGTGATCTCGACGGCGGTCTCACCCGAGGCGAGCAGCACCACCTTGCGCGCCCGGCGGTCGCTCGCGCGCACCAGCGACAGCACACCCCGCGGCCAGGTCGAGGTGGCCGCGGCGATGTTGATGACGTTGGGAAAGGCCTGGCGGACGAACCGGGTGGAGGGCGCGCCCGTGTTGAACACCACCCGGTCGGTCGCCCCGTACGCGGCCAGCGCCGCGCGGTGCCCGTAGGGCCCGAGCAGGGCGTCCGGGTGCGCGGCGGTGGCCGCCCGCATCGCCGCTGCCGGGTCGGGGTGGGCGTCGTAGGCGGTGAGGCTCACCTCGTCCCACGGGGCCGGCAGGCGCTCGTCCCGGGCCCAGAGGGTGACACCGCGCAGTCCGGCGAGCCCCTGGGCGGCATCCGGGCCGGTCAGGGGCGTCACGAGGGCAACGGTCAGTGGTGTCGTCATCGAGGGGAATCCTTGCAGTCGTTCACCCGATAAGCGTCCCATGCCCGATTGGGGCTGACTGCGAGACGCCTGATGGTCCCCGTAGAATTTCGT
This sequence comes from Frankia sp. R82, assembly GCF_023716925.1. GTDB lineage: Bacteria > Actinomycetota > Actinomycetes > Frankiales > Frankiaceae > Frankia. The sequence continues at coordinate 1,867 of NZ_JAMQQG010000029.1, read as the reverse complement.
GACATCGCGTGGACGTCCTGCCGCAGAAGGGTGGTGAGTGTGATGGCTCGAAGTTCCGGTCGCACCGGTGATCCACCGCCGTCACCCGATCCCCTCCCCGTCGCGGTGGTCGACAGCCACTGTCATCTGGACCTTATGGACACGGAGGTCGAGGCCGCACTCGCGGCCGCCACCGCCGTCGGTGTGACCCGTGCGGTCACCGTCGGGGTGGACCTGCCGACGAGCCGCTGGCAGGTGGCGGTCGCCGAGGCCCATCCCCAGATCTACGCCGCGGTGGCCATCCACCCCAACGAGGCATCCCACGGCGTGAGCGAAGAGACGTTTCTCGCTGTCACCGAGCTAGCCCGCAAGGACAAGGTTCGGGCGGTGGGGGAGACCGGACTGGACTACTTCCGTACCCCGCCCGAAGGCCATGCCCGCCAGCAGGAGAGCTTCCGTCGGCACATCGCGATCGCCAAGGAGACCGGGCGGGCACTGATGATCCACGACCGGGAGGCGCATGAGGACACGCTGCGCATTCTCGCCGAGGAGGGTGCTCCGGAGACGGTCGTCTTCCACGCCTTCTCCGGTGACGCGGCGATGGCCAAGGTCTGTGCCGACGCCGGTTACGTGATGTCCTTCGCCGGGAACGTGACGTTCAAGAACGCGGCGAACCTGCGTGAGGCCGCCCTGGTCGCCCCCGCCGACCTGCTGCTCGTCGAGACGGACGCCCCTTACCTCACGCCCGTGCCGTGGCGGGGACGTCCCGGCGGTCCGTATCTCATCCCGCTGACGTTGCGGGTGCTGGCCGCGACCCGCGGCGTGGGTGTCGCCGAGCTCGGGTCCGCGATCGCGACGAACGCCGAGCGGGTGTTCGGGCCCTGGTAGACACCGGTCTGGAAGCGCTGCTCGCCCCGGCGGACCTGCGCGCCTTGGCGCACGCACTGGACCTGCGTCCGACCAAGCGCCGCGGGCAGAACTTCCTCGTCGACCCGAACACCGTGCGCCGGCTGGTCCGCCTGGCCGGCATCGGCCCCGGCGACTCGGTCCTCGAGATCGGCCCCGGCCTGGGCTCCCTGACCCTGGGCCTGATCAGCGCCGTCGGTGCCCCCGGTTGCGCGGAACCGGCGGGGACGGTCGTCGCCGTCGAGGTGGATCCGGTGCTGGCCGCGGCCCTGCCGGCGACGGTGGCCGCGCGGCAGCCGCCGGAGGTCAGCGGGCGGCTCCGGGTGGTGCAGGCCGACGGCCTGCGGGTCGTCCCGGCAGATCTGCCGGCGGAGCTTGCGGCCCGGCCGCCGACGGTGCTCGCGGCGAACCTGCCGTACAACATCGCCGTTCCGTTGCTGCTCGGGCTGCTCGAGCGGTTCCCGTCCCTGCAGCGGGGGCTGGTGATGGTGCAGGCGGAGGTCGCCGACCGGCTCACCGCCACCCCCGGTGGACGGGTGTACGGAGTGCCGAGTGTGAAGCTCGCCTGGTACGCGCACAGCCGCGGGGCGGGTGGGGTGCCCCGGCCGGTCTTCTGGCCGCAGCCGAACGTCGACTCCGGGCTGGTCGCCTTCACCCGCAGACAGCCCCCGCCCGGACCCCCGGACCTGCGGGCGGAGGTGTTCGCCGCGGTCGATGCGGCCTTCGCCCAGCGCCGCAAGACCCTACGCACCGCCCTCGCCGGGTGGGCGGGTTCCCCGGCGGCGGTCGCGTCGCTGGCCGAGTCCGCCGGGGTCGACCCGGGCGCCCGCGGCGAGACTCTCGATGTCGAGGCCTACTGCCTGTCTCTTATACACAACACCGAGCCCACGAGACACCAGGAATTATCTGGTATGCCGTCTTCTGCTTGAAAAACGCGGGGGGGGGGGGGGGGGGGGGGGGGGGGGGGGGGGGGGGGGGGGGG